>DAOTAZ010000058.1:0-12759 GCA_035382965.1 Chitinispirillaceae bacterium
TTTAAATCTTGGAAAGGCTAAAAGATCCTTTATATTTTCTTCTTTCATCCAGCGCTGGAATAGCAGGAGCAATAATTGGGGCTCTGATGATGGGATTGGAGCTTCCATTCCTTGCAACCCAGGTATTATGGATAAACCTCGTCACAAACGGGCTGCAGGATGTTGCACTGGCTTATGAGCCAGGTGAACAGGACATCCATCTCAGGCCGCCACGAAACCCCTCAGAAAACATCATTAACAGCGTTTTTCTTGTCAGGATAATATTTGGAGGAATTGTGATTGCTGTGGGTACTCTTATCCTTTATTTCTACTACCTGCAGACAACTTCTTTATCCTACGCCCGCTCTACAGCACTGAACACAATTGTCTTTTTTCAATTCTTCCAGGCATGGAACTCAAGATCCATGAACAGATCTATCTTCTCGATTCCCTTTTTTTCCAACAAGTTTCTTCTTATCAGCCTTTTGCTTTCCCTTGCAGCCCAGATTGCTGCGTTTCACTGGTATCCGCTTCAGTACATCCTGAAAACAGAATCTCTGAGCATTGTAACCTGGTTTCAGACAGCAGCAATCGGGGCAATAATAATCCTGGTAGTCGAGATTGATAAATTCAAGAGATCCCGGCGAAAAAGAATCATTTGACAGAATCGATCATAGAAGACATCTGCTTCCCGGCTCTGGGAGATTTCCCCCGTGAACCAAATGATGCTCTTGCGTAATTGATCTTATCGCTGAATACATTCCTCTTGAAATCAGATGTCCAATTTTTAAAAGTGATCCATCCGCCAAATCGCAACACCGAGTTTCGCCATCTTCTATACCAGAGTTTCCATCCGAGTTTGATATCGTGCAGAAAGAAAATCATAGATGAAAATGAGAATATGTTCAGAATTATCCAAAAGATGTTCTTAAAGCGGTAAAATCCGCCTGTAATCTTCTGAGATGCACTCTGAAGCTGTACAGGGGAAAAAGGTGGATCAGGTTCAAAAAGAGGAAAATTCCCGTCGTAATACTCCCATCCGACAACACTGTTGTCATAAACCCTGTCGCTATCCAGTAACCTTTTACGCAGTTCAGTGCCCGGAAGAGGAACAGGAAGAAGAATCTGGATGGTGTCCAGACGTGCTTTTCTTATAAATTCCCGGAAGGCTTTAATACGTTCCTTCATGGGGATCTCATCTTTACCTTGCGGCTTTTCCAGTGACGGATATCCGAAGATAAACATACCATGAATAAAAAAGCCATGCTTTCTGTAAGCTTTGACCAGAGAAATCATCTCCTGTTGGCGGAGATGTTTGTTCATTGTCTCAAGATCCTCCCGTATCGGAGACTCAAAGCCAATGGCAACTGTATTAATACCAGCATTCCTCATAGCGGTAAGCAGCTCAGAATCGCGCCCCTTATCGAGCCGTATCTGGGCTGTAAAATCCAGCTTGATCCCCAGTCTTTCTTTGTAGTCAGCAAGCATGTGGCAGAATCGCAGAGTCTCTTCCCTTTGTTGCCCGAAAAGATCGTCTACAATGAAAAATTTCCTTGCTTTGCGGGTCTCAACAAGCCTTGAGATCTGGTTCATCAGTCTTTCAGGAGGAGAAGGCCTGGGTCTTCCCTTAACAGTACAGAACTCGCATTCCATACCGCACCCTCTGATCCGCTCTACCGGGTAGAGGTTAATTTTAGCATGGTGAACAAGAGAGAAATCAGGGAGCGGGAAAGGAGAAAAATCAACGATAGGATCTCTGTATCCAGTGTTGACAATCTTTCCGTCCTGAAGGAATGCTATCCCTTTCACCTCTTCAAGTGGCTTTCCGGAATCAAAAGCAGCAAGCAGTTCACTGATTGTTACTTCCCCTTCACCAAGCACTACGACATCGATACCTGAATTGAGTGCTTCCTGAAGAGTTTCATCATTGAAATGCTGTCCACCTGCGATGGTGACAATTCCCATTTCTTTGCAGATCTTTGCTATGCTGTAAAGACGTGGTATTGTGCTTGTGAGTCCGCCGTAAAATCCAACAACATCCGCTTTGCGGAGGTTCTGAAGCGACCTGTGGTCAACACTGCCGTCAGGCAGACGCAGGGAGTTACGATGAAAATTGTTCTCATCGATGATTTCCGCGCTCCAGGAATCCATTCTGTCTACAATAGTTGCGACGCACACAGGTCCCAGAGCTGTGGTTGTACTTGCAATATGTGAGTAGATATTAAAAGCAGGATAAGCGGGAATAATGAACCTGAAGTAGTGGGCTACTCCAGGTTCAAGTTTTATTGATGTCTGTGTTCTTACCAGTTGTTCCTTCTTCCCCCGTCTCTTCCGCCACGGCCGCCACGGTTATAACCACTATGTCCACCACCGGACCTTGGACGTTCCTGAGCAACATCAACCTTGATATTTCTTCCTTCAAAGCTGTAGTTGTTCAGTTCGGCTATTGCAGTGTCTGCATTCTCCATCTCCACAAACGCGAATCCGCGGGGTCTCCCGGTCATCTGATCGGTAGGAATCTTCACAGATATTACCTCTCCATACTGGGAAAAAAGTGTCCTGACAGATTCTTCCGTACTGGAAAACGGAAGATTTCCGACAAAAAGTTTCTTAGGCATAAGCCCTCCTGTAAAAGAATAGTGTGTTGAGAAAAGAACCTGGCTTATGCACATCCCAGAACGATTTTTCAGAGTTGATAAAAACCCCCTCTGAAATGGATTATGCTTGGAACAGTGAAGGCCAGAGAGATTAAGAGAAATATGATCGAAAAGTCCTTGTTCTTGAAATACCCGGGTCAGTACTGATGCGAGATGATCCCTTGGATTTGTGAGGATGTCCGCGTTTAATAACCAGATATGCTGAGAATTTTACAATTCGCGGAGCAGACTCGAAAATTAATATACTTTCTTACATATTCAAAATTCAATCATAAAAATTACGAATTTTCCATCTGTTTATTTCCCGTTTTCCCCTGTTTCTTTTTTTGGGGGATTCCCATTAATTAACCACTCCCCCCTCCCCTGCCTCTAATCCTCAACTAAGCCATTGATTCTAAAGAAATTGTATACTATAATTTATCTACATAAATAATTCTCAAAAAGATGGGTTACCTTATCCATATATGTCTGAACAAACCATCCCAACCTATATCTCCATCATAATACCGTCATACAATGAGGCCGAGAGTCTTCCAAAACTCATTGAAGAAATCAGGGAAGTGATGGAAGCAAAAAAGTACAGTTATGAAATAATTATCATCGATGACGGTTCGACAGACAACACCCGGGAACTGCTTGACAGCATTTCTGCCTCGGATAAAAACTGTAAAGTGATTCACTTCAGGAGAAACTCCGGGCAGACAGCGGCAATGATGGCAGGGATAGATCATTGCAGGGGTGATATAATCATACCTATCGACGCGGATCTGCAGAACGACCCTGCGGATATCCCTTTACTTATTGATAAGCTTAACGAAGGGTACGATGTCTGCTCGGGATGGAGAATAAACCGCAAAGACAATACAATCCTGCGCACCTTCCCAAGTGTAATCGCCAACTTCTTCATCCGGCTAATCTCCGGTGTAAAGCTCAATGACTACGGATGCACCCTTAAGGCATATCGGCGTGAAATAATGCAGGATATCCGCCTTTACGGAGAGATGCACAGGTTTGTTCCGATTTACGCAAGCTGGAACGGAGCCAGGGTGACACAGATTCCGGTAAATCACCGTCCAAGACAATATGGGAAATCAAAATATGGTCTGAAAAGAACTGTAAAGGTAGCTCTTGATCTTGTTGTTGTAAAATTTATCCAGGCTTATTTCCAGAAGCCAATCTATGTCTTCGGTGGATTCGGCCTTTTCAGTTTTCTTCTGTCTTTGCTTACATTCGGGGCAATGGTCTATTTCAAATATTTCGGCGGGAAGAGTTTTATTCAGACTCCATTACCGCTTCTGGCGATATTATTCCTGCTAATCGGCGTCATCTCCATTTTTATGGGACTTCTGGCACAGATAAACATGATGACCTATTATGAATCTCAGGGCAGGAAATCCTACCAGATTGCTTACACCAGGAACCTGGAGCATCTCTCCTGATGTGCGGAATATGCGGATTCGCCGGTTCCGGAAATATCCAGGATCTGCGGAATATGAACGAGGCCCTTTCCCACAGAGGACCTGATGCGGAAGGGTACTGGGATGATCCGGAAAAAGGAGTTTACATTGCGCACAAGCGGCTGTCTGTACTTGACATTGAGTGCGGATCGCAGCCGATGTGGACAGCAGACGGATCTCTGGGGATCACTTTTAACGGAGAAATCTACAATCACCTGGAACTCAGAGAAGTCCTTCAGAAATCAGGTCATCAGTTCCTGAGCCACCACTCAGACACAGAGGTACTTCTTCACGGATACAGGGAGTGGGGCCCGCAACTCCCATCAAAACTCAACGGAATGTGGGCATTTGCGATTTATGACAAGAAACAGAACCGTATCTTCTTAAGCAGAGACAGATTCGGGAAAAAACCGCTCTATTACACATTAAGTTCCGGTACATTCATTTTTTCTTCAGAACTGAGTTCCCTTCGAAGACATTCGCTTTTCAAGAGTACCATATCTGGTCTTTCACTCAAGAAATATTTTGCCTATGGATACATCCCTGCCCCGAACACAATCTACAAATCAGTTTACAAACTGCCGGGGGGATGCAATCTTGTTTTTGATATATCAGATAAGAAGATCTCGATAAGCCGGTACTGGGAATTTAACCTGGAACCTTTTGAGAGCGTACCGGCAGGCGGAGAGGAAGCCTGGTGTGAACAGTTACGTGTTCTTATTTGTAAAGCAGTCAGACGGCGGCTTGTTTCCGATGTGCCTTTAGGTGTTTTTCTCAGCGGTGGAATCGACTCAACATCGGTAGCTTCATTCGCCTCCCGGTATACAGCGGGTGAAAGCCTGAAAACTTTTTCGATCGGGTTTGAGGAGCCAAGTTTTGATGAATCAAAATATGCTGAATTTGCAGCAGGCCAGATCAAATCCCGGCACTACCACAGCACACTCTCATTGGAAACAGCAAAAAGCCTTCTGGGAAGCATAATCGACAGGCTTGATGAACCGATGGGAGACAGCTCTTTATTGCCGACTTTTCTTCTATGCCAGGAAACAAGAAAACATGTGACTGTAGCTCTTGGTGGGGATGGTGCTGATGAGCTGTTTGCCGGTTATGATCCTTTCAGAGCCTTGAGAAAAGCAGAAGCTTATTCAAAGCTTATCCCGGGAGTTCTGCATAAAGGGATTCTACTGGCAGTGCAGAGGCTTCCTGTATCCCATGTAAACATGAGTCTGGAATTCAAACTGAAAAGGACGCTGAGGGGAATCTCTTACGACCAAAAGCTCTGGAATCCGGTCTGGATGGGACCCCTTGACCCTTCCGGTATCGAGGATCTCTTCGGGGAAAAGGCAGACATAGAAGAGATCTATTCTGAGGCGATCGAGTGCTGGGATTCCTGCAGACTCAACAGCTTGATTGATAAGACACTTCAGTTTTTTACAAGATTATACCTTCAGGATGACATACTGGTAAAAGTAGATCGTGCAAGCATGATGAATTCTCTTGAGTTAAGGACTCCATACCTCGATATCGACCTTGTTGATTTTGTAAGGAAAATTCCGGGCAGTTATAAATACCGCAACGGAGAAACCAAGTACATTTTAAAGAAAGCACTGGAACCCGTATTACCCAGGGAAATCATTTACAGGAAGAAAAAGGGATTTGGCGTACCTGTCGGCAAATGGTTCCAGAAAGAGTTACTCTGTCTGGAAAACAGTAATTCCTTACCACAACTGAAAAGTGGATTTATTAGTATGCAATCAAGTGATCATATCGATGGTCGTGGGGATAACAGAGGATTTCTCTGGAACATGTGGGTGCTTGAGAAATATCTGAAAAAAAACCTTATGTAGAATTCCTAATTACTTCAATGCGGAATTGTGTTTCTGAGATCTTTTCCCCAGGAACATTTACTGAAAATCAATTTCATCCGCATTTCGCGCATGTGATTCAGTCGCTTTTCCTCTTGCTGCATCGACAAGCCCGAAAGCATACAAACCAAAGCCGCTTAATGCACCAATCAACTGTATCGAGTACATGGTCAGTGATAATGCAACTGCATTCTCAACAGAAACTGACAAAATTGCCAGTAATGCCGCATACCCACCCTCCCTGATCCCCAATCCGCCAACAGATACAGGAAATAGCATCGCTACAGATACAATACCTCCGATCCAGCACCAGTCTGTAAAGGAGACAGAGGGAATGAGTGCTTTGGCTACTGCATATATTTTTATTATCGATAATAACTGGAAAAAGAGAGAAAGTAAGAAAGAGGTGCTTACCCGTGGTAAACTGCTGCCGGATTGACGCAAAGAAGTCATGAATCTGATTACAAGAGATACTAATCCCCTTTTGACAGTTTCTGAGGGTACTTCAAATTTTTTAACCATCACATTCTGAATCAATCCAAAGACAAATATACCACACATAATTACAAGGGCTACTGTCCTGATTAAAGGAATAGAGCTGCCGTATTCTGATCTCCACATGGCTGCATTAATCAACACCATCAAAGCTGCAAGGCCGATTATACGATCTATTATCACACTAGCAGCAGAGTTTCCTAAGCTGATTCCATATTTTTTAAGCCCATATACCTTTACTACATCCCCGCCGACCTGACCAGGAATTACGGATGCAAAGAACTGTGAGATGAATGTCCATCGAAGCATGAGGGGAAACGGTGCATTTTTTACCAATATGCTCCATTTTAAAGCAGAAAGTGCCTGAGAGACAAAATATAACAACACGGCAAGCAAATAATTGACAGCAGGGACATCCTTTATGGTGCGGCCCACTGCTGCCGTATCAACTTTGTTGAACAGGTAAATCAGCAGGAATATTGATATTCCATAAGTAAGGAATAACCTCAAGATAAGGCGGAAGATTTTGTTATTCCTCACCTCTTTACTCCCCGCCTCAGGATTCTTCATGTCTTTAAAATTTCCATTATACATTTTTTAATTACAGCATCATTCCGGCTTATTATACTTTGTATATTATCCATTTCTTGTTTCTCTTGCAGGAGAGATTGTACCTTAACCACCAGTTCCTCAGGACAGTCTTTGAATGTGTCCAGATCGATAACCCAATCCCCAAAACCCAGATCTGAAAAAATATCCCTGCCCTTGTGTGTATAACTCAGATTGATTGCCGGCACTCCGCACCTTAGAGCAAGAAGTGTAGAATGCAGCCTCATTCCAACCATAATGTCACATGAACTTATTCCAGTACAAAACTCTTGCAGGGTGGCAGATGTGTCAAAAAACTCTATTCCCTCCCCTACTATATCCCTGATCTTTATCAGGTACTTTTCCTCACTCTCCCATGGATCAATCCCAGCCTCATACATCGAGAAAAGCAGAATACGGGCATTGTGTTCTTTAACCATTCTACTGCAAAAAGTGATTCCCGCTGAGACAATTTTCTCCATATCCGCTACCCCACGGCTTTCATAAGATTTACGGGCATATTTGTAGGGAAGCAGACTGGAAGAAAAGTGGTACCATCGTCTTATATTGAAGCCTATCAGTGGAGATCGTTGTCCAGAGATATCCTTTTTATACAATGCTCTGTCTGAACCCAGCACTTCAGAAAATGATGATGTAAAAATCGCATCGTATCCATGTAACAGTTTTACTTTAGGATTGATTGAGGAGAGAAGATTGTGAGTCCGGCTGTCACGTGTAATGAACAGATCTGTCAAGGAAAGTATAAGGCGTGTCAAAAAGACACCCGATTTTCTGTTGATGGGACCGGCACCCTGATTGAGAACATAAATTTTCTTCCCCAGGATCCTGTAGTAAAGGAAAAGTAAAAAAGTATGCAACAGTTTTAAAAGGCTGGAGTCATCCTGAAGATCAAGGCCGCATGTCCACAGTATTGCATCACAGTCCAAAAGTGCCCGCAGTCCTGCCCGAGATGGAAGAAAATTATAAAGCTTTCCGCAGGGGACAGCAGTGTATCCTGATGGAAAGATTTCTTCTTTCCGCCTGCAGGATACGACAATATCCAAAATACCCTCTTTTCTGAATGTAAGCAGAACTCCCAGCCTGCTGGCGATGTCGCCTCTGTTTCCGTTTAAAACTCTGGGACAGAAAAATTTCATATTTCCGTTATACTCCCTGTTGCTCTTTACAAAACTGTAAGGCCCCTCTCCAGTATCAAACCATAAAATCTGTTTTATTCTTTTCCTTTATCTCACATCCCCGTATTAATCCGGAATTTGTGTTTCTCCAGATCACTGCCCCTGAATACCCATGCTGTAATCAGACCCCGGTAGCTTATGGTGTCAAAAACAGGAACATTGTCCGGAAATTCATGAAAAGAATGAGCTATTCCCATCCGGTTAAATATGTAAAAGTCATTTTCTGTATATTTCAGGCCTGATACCGTATCAATCAGAACAAGATCTGCATCATTTTTTTTATACAGCCAGTCTCCGAAATAATTGTGGTAAATAGTTATTCCGGAAAGAGATGGATTGCTGTGTTTATAGTATTTAAGCAATCTCTTTCCGCTCATCGCGACCTCTTCCCCCCACCCCATCCATGATGGATTCAGAACTGCTTTTGAAAAACTGCTGTTATATGAAGAGGGATAATTCGACCACAGAGGTCTGAATGGTCCATATAGCGGCCTGAAAGGAAAGATTTCAATGAAAAGGAAAACAACAGAGGCTGCAAGTGCCACTCTCGTTCTAAAGTTAAACTCGGAAAACCTGTAAAAATCAACCATCATTTTTGATACAACAAAAAGAATAAAGACATTGAAGTAACGATTGCTCACAGGAATTTTCAGAGTACTATAGATAAGAGGTCCAAGTAAGGAAATTGTGAAAAGCAGCTCCAGTCCCAGGACCGGCTTTATCTTTTGTTTAGAAACAAAGAAAAGATTCAATGCAGCAAGAAATATGAATATGGAAGGAATAGAATTGAAAAACACTGCATAAGCCCACCCGCCTGAACTGAAGAAATGGGATACAGGAGAGAATGCGCCGAAATGAATAAAGGTTTTGTTGAATTCAGCGCCTTTAAACTCACCAGGAAGCAAAGGGTATACAGGTCCGAGATAAGCATTAACAGTATATGTTCCGATGACCCCGGCAAGAAATAATAACATAAACAGGATGTAGTTTATTGAGGAAACTGCTGACAGTCTCTTATGAATAGCACAATAAAAAGCTTCCCTCGAACAAATGGCCCTGTAAACCAGTGTAAATATTAACGTTGACAGAACTGCACACAGATAAACCATCAGCGGAATCAGCAGGTAGTAACCGGCAAAGGTACTCTTTGTCAGTTCAAACACACTGAATCCTGCCATTCTTAAAAGAGGCCAGAATGCTGAGGCAAAGGGATAGAAAATGTCAAAAGGATTGGCTTGCGGCATCCCTTTAGTATTTACAAGTGCTACCACCAGGTATGAGAAGAGAAATACGGTAACAGCCGCGAGTACAGCTTTACATGATGCCAGCGTGCCGTTTCTCAGCAATGAGGAAAATGATCTGTCTGAATTCTGAAATGCAACAATGAACGGCACAATGCAGATACAGATATATAGAAATGGTGACGCAATAAGCTTTTCCTGAGCTGCAAAAGCCACGAATACAACACTTAAATACAGCAGGGAGGTCTTCTTCTCTTTCCATCCGGCAAAAAGCAGAAAGATTGCAGACACACAGCCTGACATCGAAAGTGAATCGTAATTCAGGATTTTCTGAGCCAGTAAAACTACCGGAAGAAACACTATGCCGTAAAAAGCCACAAGATAACAGGAAACAAAACTCTTCTCTCTGCCTGAAATACGCCAGATAAGTTCAATTAAGATCAGTATCAGAATAAACCCGATCAGCCATTGCAGAGATTTTGCAAAAATCGCCATTATATCGAGGGAAAAGCCTGTGACCTTCTTAAGAAAAAACAGGGGGAGTCCAACTGTAAGATCAGTTGTTCTGAATGCCCCTCTGTTCCAGTTAACCAGGGAATCATTTGCCAGATTGACCGGTTCGTATACAATGTACGACTCATCACAAGTGAGAATCGAGTTCATTGACTCGACAGAAACATATAGTGCAGGAACAGATAAGAACGTGACAAGAACTATAGACCGGCGAGGCATCTTTCTGATTAATAAATAACCGGTCTGAAGGATCAAAGCAGAGATAATTGTGAAAAATTCTGCCAGCGCAGTCATGCTTTAGCCCCGTGTTTGAAAATTCCAAATAAAAGAATTCATACTCTCACTGAGCTCCTCATCGTCTCTTCGTACATCGTAACAATCCTGTCCCAATCGTAGTTTTCTGCGGCATGTCGGTTATTTTCTTTAATCTCCCCAAGCATTTCGCTGTTTTCCAGCAGCATTTCAAGCTTGATTGTCAGAGAATCTGCGCTGGACACATCACAGAGAAAACCATTTACACCGTCAGTTATCAAATCTCTTAAAGGTTCAATATCACTGCCCAGGACAGCAAGCCCCAAAGCCATTCCATTAAGAACCGCTACGGGCATCCCCTCCACAAGCGATGGTATCAAAAGTATATCACAGGAAGCCGTTATTTTCTCCGCTTCTGAGGGCTCAACCCATCCATGGAAAAAAGTCCTGCTATTTAAATCATATTCGTCAATTTTTCTCCTGACTTCAGCCATTAAATCTCCGTCACCAACAAAGTGCATCTCCCACTCATAATCTCTTATACACCTCAGCAATTCACAGATTATCAGGACATTTTTCTGCGGATTGAATCTTCCAATAAATACCAGTTTAACCGGCTTCACATCTTTCCTTTCCTGACTGGAAAGTTGTTGAGCAGACTTTAAATCGATGCCATTTGGAATTACCACCACAGGTACATCATAGGTCTTCAAGGCCATATTCCTGACAAAGCCACTGACAGCGGTAACTGCCCGGGCTTTTTTCCAAATAGCGTATGTGAATGGCTTGAAAAAGAAGAATAATCTGTCAGTCTGATCCGGAATACATCCGGGCACATCCCCCAGATGAGCCGTAAGGATATATGGTGTCCGGGTCAGTGTACCTGCAATGTATGCAAGGACCCCGCTTGGCACTGCAAAATGTGCGTGAATCAGATCCGGCTTCCATCTCAGGCACATCATAACAGCCGGAATTATCCCAGCAATGATGTACCCTGTCATTCCAAAAACACCGCATCTGTCCGGCCTTCTGCGGAATGAGAATATCCGCTTAACTTTTACATTTCCGCATTCTTCAAATGCAGGTATTCCCCTGCAGCGGGATGTCAGTACCCGGACTTCATGTCCCCGGGCTGCAAGACGGATTGCAATCTGTTCAGATACCCTCCCGCCTCCCCCGCCTACAGGAGGATATTCATAATTCAATACCAGTATTTTCATTTACACTTCCGGACTCACCTGACCAGAATTCTTTGATAAAGTATTGTCTCTATTATGCCATGAATACTACTGTGTGAAAATGATTATATCTTTCTCGCTATGATGCTGCAGAGGACAATATCCAGCATAGGATCATCACGATCATAATCTCTTGAAATGAATCTCTTTACTTTCCCGAAATTTACCGGATCCCTGACAATATCATATGCCTCAGCATTAAAACCGGCTTCCCTGAGCATACAGAGATGATCCTTAAGCACCCATCCGGGAAGATTCCCCGGATTGAGCCATCTGTTCCACATCTTTTTGGAGAAAACAAGCTTATGAAAAGGATATTTGAAAAAATGATCCCGGTAATCGACATGATGCAGCATAATTCCGCTTTGGTCCAATTTTTCATGCAGTGCTCTGAACAATTCAAGCGGCGTCTCAACATGCTCCAGCACAGAATGAGAAAGAATCACATCTATTCCACCCTCCGGCAACCCGTCAAGACATTCGATCCTCTTTACACTTCCGGAAATTCTGTACGGATCAACACCATATTTTTCAGAAATCGATAATAGTAGCTTTTGATCGGTTCTTGAATCATACCTGGCATAGGGCTCGTATGCATATACCATGGCAGAACCTCTGGCTACAAGTTCGTATGCAGCGGAATTGGTAACTCCAGGTCCCAGTTCAAGAACACACTTGCCACTCAGAGTCAAACCATGCCCCCTGGCATACAACTCATATCTGTCCACAATCAAATCCGGACAGTGCTGATTGGAGTTTTGCTGATAATGAGGAATAATAGTGCCATATTTCACCAGGCAGTTGTCAGAAAAAAGAAAACGCCTGAGTAAACGCAAAAAGATATACTCTGCTTTTGAAAAAATCACGATTCAATCCTGCAGTCGACAATATATGGTTAATTTAACTTTTAAAATCATCGTTCTTGTTCGGAGTCGGTATCGGTATCGGAATCGAAGCATCTTGTTTTTACCTGTCCCGCTCCATTAACGCCACTGGTGTTTCGGATATCGTCTGGAAAGACTCTTCTTCAACTCCGGATAATGGACTTTCCAGAAATTCTCCAGATCCTCAGTGACTTGAACCGGTCTCATATTCGGTGCTAAAATCTCTACCTTAACCGCTACCCTGCCATTTGCCACACGCGGTGATGAATTCATATCAAATAATTCCTGTATACGAGCTCTTATCACAGGCGCAGATCCTGCCTTGTAGGTTATCCTGAGTTTTCTTCCGGCTTTATTCAATACAAACTGAGGCGCAGCAGTTTCGATTATTCTC
>DAOTAZ010000059.1:0-12753 GCA_035382965.1 Chitinispirillaceae bacterium
CCTTAGTTCATCTCTGGGGTGAAAAATGATACACGCTCCAGTCCTTAATTCACCTCTGAGGTAAAACAAAGACTCCAACAAAGTCTCCAACTCACCTCAAAGGAAAACTCGGGAAAAAATCCCTAAATCATCTCTGAGGTAAAAAAGACCCCAATCTACAATCCCCAGCAATACAATTTCTCAATCTTATTAAATCACATCCCAGATCATTTATTTATTTTTCCTTCAGGATTATTTCACCTGGTCATATTGGCTCTCTCATGAAAATTACCCTTCTGATTTATTCCTGTTTCTTTTGCCTGATGGCAATGTCTCTTGTCTTTTTCAGGAGGGCAGTGAAGAAGAAAAAGCCCCTGAAGGCGGTTAAGCATCTGTTTGCACTCTCTTTCGTAGTATTACTCCTATTTGCTTTTTCTGCCGTCAAAATCGGAATGCATGGGTACAGATCTCTTCTCAGAGAGGATCTTGCACTTACAGTATCCCTTCTCTCGCAAGGCAAACAGAGATTTCAGGCTGCTGTGAGCTTTCCTGATGGGGGAATAGCGGTTTATGATATAGACGGTGATGAGCTGTATATCGATGCTCAGGTTATAAAATGGAAACCGCTGGCAAATTTTGCAGGCTTGCATACCTGGTACCGGCTGGACAGGATAGGAGGCAGGTATGCTGATATAAAAGATGAAAAAGAAAAAAGCCGTACGCTGTATAGTTTATCTTCGAGAAATAAATACCTTGATCTCTTCTACTGGGCCAGGCACTATTCAATTCTGGCGCCCTTTGTAGATGCAAGTTACGGTTCCGCATCATTCATACCTGTAAAAGACAGGCACACTGTGGATATAAGGGTCTCCACAACCGGGTTACTGATAAGGGAGTCCAGATAATAGCCGGGTTTCCTTCACTGTGATTTATTCCGGTGAGCGCTATTTTTCAATATACAAATCAGTGTAATAAAACATCGAATATATTATGATATACTATTCAGTGGGAAAGTGTCTGTCCCGTATCAGGGTTAACTATGCGTACAATTATCAGGAAGACATTATTATTTGTCAGTGTTTCGCTGCTGTCTACCTGTGATAGTCCACCGTCCTCCGGTGTGAATAAGCCGGAGCCGCAGTATACATGTGCCTGGAAAGGCGGAGACACGCTGGATTTTCTGGATTCTATTACCTGTCCCGATGAGTTTGCCGCTTTGCAGGGATCTCCGATAGTACAGACTGTCAGCGGGGTTAAAACCGTCAAGGTGGTATATGAAATCTCCTCAAAGCGTCTTTACTATGTATCCTCAGGCAGATATTGGCTGCACTTTGATTTCTGCAGTGAAGTACTCAATTATGGTAAATCGCACGCTCTTTTCAATGATGAGCAGTATGGGGCAGGTCCTGAGAGACTGTATTATCTTGCCAATGTGGATTATTATTCCGGTTCCGGGATTTACACGGTTGAATTTTTCGCGGATGACCGGATATCCGCACAGGGAATAAAGATTCTCTTTGAGGCAGTAAAGAAAACTTCATATTTTGGTGAGGAATTAAAATTCTTTCCAAATTCCACTAAAATGAAGGCACATCTGCCATCTCTGTCCGGTATACCCACTGTGAGTGAGGATGAGCTTTACGGAGGCCAGAAGTACCAGGCTCTCAATACTGGTGAAGCTTATGGATGGCTCAGGAGGGTTGAAGTTTCGGATGCTGGTTCAAAGAATGCAGGCCGTCATGATATTCTCATAGTAAACGGCCTTCCTCTTGACATTCCGGTGATTGCAGGGATAATAACCACGGTATTTCAGACCCCTTTAAGCCATATCAATGTACTGAGCCATAATCGGGGTACTCCAAATATGGCGCTGAAAAGTGCCTGGGATGATGAGAAACTCAAGTCGCTTGAAAATAAACTTGTTTACCTTGATGTAAAGCCAGACACTTTTCTGATCAGGGAGGCTTCAAGGGAGGATGCAGAAGCTTTCTGGAGTGCCCGTGAACCATCCGAACCTGTCACTCTTGAGTGTAATGATTACACTCCCGGCATTTTTGATATCTCTCAACTGTCACACTTGTCAGTTTCTCTGGTTGGAGCTAAGGCTGCAAATTTTGCGGAACTGTCGAAAATCACCATGGGTGGCGATACGTTACCTGTGCCTGAGGGGGCATTTGCGATTCCCTTCTATTATTACAGGAGGCATCTGAAAAAGGCCGGTCTCGATAAGTATGTTGAATGGATGCTGAGTGATTCGCTTTTCCGTTCCAATTATAACCGCAGATACACGCTTCTAAAAATCCTTCGAGACAGCATTATTAATACACCCTTGGATCAGTCTTTGGCCTCGATAGTAGAGGAAAAGATCGGTTTAGTAACCGGATTTTCCTCATTTCGCTTTAGATCATCAACCAACGCCGAGGATATAAAAGGGTTTAACGGGGCAGGGCTTTACGAGTCACATACTGCCGTTAAAGGTGATCCGGAAAAGAGCGTCTCATCAGCCATAAAGAAAGTATTTGCAAGTTTGTGGACAATGCGCGGTTTTGAGGAACGGGATTACTTTAAAATCGATCAGTTAAGCGTTGCCATGGGGATCCTGGTTCATCGTTCTTTCCCTCATGAGGAGGTAAACGGGGTTGCTATTACCGGCAATATCTATTTCCCTCTTGTACCGGCATATACTATAAATGCCCAGTTGAAGGATATCAGTGTAGTAAATCCGCCACCCGGATTTACGGCGGATCAACTGTTGTTTCACATCTATTCTTCTGATGCCTTTACAAACCCGGCAATTGAGTATATAATCTACTCAAATGCGAATGGTGGCGTTCCGGTTATGACCAATGATGAAATCGTTTTGTTGGCAAAGTGGTTGAATGTTATCAATCAGCATTTCTACATTTATTGTTTCAGAAACAGCGGAATACCTTACAACCTTTTCAGTATGGATGTTGAATTCAAGCTGGATGGGCCCGGAAGAAAACTATACATTAAACAAGCGAGGCCGTATTGAGTATCAGTATTAAAAAAGCAGTTTTTACCTCTTTAGTGTTTCTGTGCAGCAGCTCATTTTCAGGCGCAAAAATGCCGGAAATCAAGGTAATTATGCAGCCGAGATTTGACCTCTCAGTTAACTCCCCGGCACTTGACAGCAGTGTTCAGGAATGGAGCATTCGCAGGGCTCAGATCGAACTCTCATATAGTGATGAAAGTAAATTGGGATTCGGTCTTTCCGCTGATGTTTCCAAAGACAAAATACTCCAGAACGCATTTATCAGGTACAAGCCTTTTGATTTCCTCAGTATCAGGGCTGGACGGGCCAGGCCATCGTTTGGATATGACATGCAGAAGGCGCCAGAGAAGCTTTGGCTGGTTGACAACAGCAGAACTTCATCATTTATCAAGTCAGCGGTCGGAACAGACAGGAATGTAGGACTGGAGATAAGCGGTTCATTGCCTGCAAAGACTTACTACAAACTTGGATGTTACGATTCACCAAACTATAAAAATGGGCCATTTGAATTCGTGGAGCTTTTTGCGGCTGAAGCAGGATGGAAACAGTTTGATTTTTTCCAATTGACTGCTGCATTCAGGAATGAATCCTTCCGCCAGCATCCTCTTCTTAAGTACAGAACATCATTTTTCGATGTGGCACTGGTCTCAGAGCTCTTCCAGAAGAAGTGGTATACAGAAGTGGAGTTTTTCTACGGGGATGCCTCTCTGAGGGATTACCTGGTGGACTGGGATGATGATGATGTTTTTGTAACTGCATCGTTGAGAGTACTTTCGACTTACCGCTTTGATTTCAAGGGAAACGCCTTCTGGCCAGTGATCGCCGTGGAACATTTTGATAATGGGTTTACAGGCGCGCAGGATTACACAGGAGGAATCCGCTGGGGAAGAGGAGAGGCTTTCTTTATCGATCTGAATGGTAAATTCACAGTGAAAGAAGATTCCGTGTCCGGGAGGAAAATAACGGTTCAGGGTACCTATTTATTCAAAAGAAAGTAGTTTACATGTTTCATCCAGGGTTTTTTAAAAAAACAGGGCTGCGGGCAGGCCTTTCTGCCCTCTTTCTGATGGTGGTTTTCTGTATAGAGAATCCTTATGAGTATAGAAAACCGGAGAATGTGACTGTAGTAATAAATGAGTTTCTTACAAGTAATTCTCTTGGTATTATCCTGGATGATGCCGGTGAGCCCGAGGATTTTATCGAGCTTTACAACTATGGAAGTAAAGGGATCAATCTTAATGGTTTATACCTGTCCGATGATTCAACGGACCTTTTCCGGTACAAACTTCCTGACACCACAATTCCAGCTGGAGGGTATCTTGTGATCTGGGCCGACAATGACCCTGATCAGGGAAAACTGCATGCCCCATTCAAACTCTCCGGAAGTGAAGGTGAGGAGATTATCCTGAGTCTTCTAAACGGGGTAGTGGTCGATAGAATCCAGTTTTTTCCCCATTCCGGTAACCCTGAAGCCCGTCTGCCGGATATCTCCTATGGAAGGGTTAGTGACGGGGCAGAGGAGTGGGGCAGACAGGCTGAACCCACGCTAGGGTATAAAAACAAGAGTTACAAGGTTACCGCAATATCAATGCCGGAATAGACCGGTTTTCCTGATCTGTCTTTACCGTCAGTGTGAAAAGTCCCGTGGGAAGAGAATTCCTGCTGATAAAAATGTTGTGTTTCCCGCTCAGGCATTTTCCAACATAAAGCGACTTTATCTGCTTTCCCTGCATGGAATAAAGATTTATCCACACCGGGCTGGCATTACTTAAATAATAACTGATGGTAATACCTTTTTCTGTTGACCGGATGCTGCTTATTTTGTTGCGGAGCTCAGGTTTAATCGGGCGGGAGGCATTTTGCGAATATTGCTTCAGTTGATTACGGATAACAGCGGTTCTGGCTTCAGTAAAGGATTTCAATCCCGGAATCCGGGTAACAAGCGGGCCGTTTCTGAACTGAAGATCGTTTTCGATATTAGCTTCAAAAGCAGAATCACTGTAAAACTTATTGGGATCGGCTTTGACGTGAGCCTCGATAAGCGGTTTAATCCGTGCTGCTGCTGCGGAGACTGAGTCGTATGAGGCAGGACCATTGATCATTTCCTCTACATACTGTAAATAAACACTTTTAAGGTAATCGTTTTCCACAATTTTTTTATTCAGCGGCCTATCTTCAAGATTGGAAATATTGACAATATCGCAGGATATTACATCCCAGTTATTGGTATGTCCACCGAAAGAGAGATTAAGATCCCAGGGAATGATAGAAAATTTACCCGAGAGTCGGTCATGATAGAAGTAGAAGTTTCTGCCGGAACCTGTATAGCTGTCGAAAT
This sequence comes from Chitinispirillaceae bacterium, assembly GCA_035382965.1. Classification (GTDB taxonomy): domain Bacteria; phylum Fibrobacterota; class Chitinivibrionia; order Chitinivibrionales; family Chitinispirillaceae; genus JAAYIG01. Next base: position 5,334 of record DAOTAZ010000059.1, read on the forward strand.
GAGAGAGGACCATTGTGAATGCCAGGTGGCGGGCGCAGTTATGGAGATCGAGGCAGGTGCCTGCTGTGGCTGCGAATTCGGCAGAGGGAGTGTTGTTAATTATATGGATCAGATTGATAAATGCGGACCAGTCGTTTTTCTTTTCGTTTGTCTCAAGAGTGTACTCAGCTTCATAACCTGATTGATCAAGGCCTCTGTAAACAAGTGCTCCTCCGTTGTCGGCAGCTTTGTAAAGATTCCCGTCATCATCTTCAAAGTACCGTCCAAGGAAAATTTTATCAACCTGCTCAATCTGTACGTAGAGGCCGATCAGTATTTCCTCAAGGTAAATATTGGCATAGGCAGTGCGGGGGGCAGGCATGTATGTCCGCGCAATATCATAACTGATTTTCTCTCTCATGAAACTGGGATCCATGGCGACATTTGAGAAATTCAGCCGCTCCATACCGAAAAAACGCCTCTTTTTACTGTATTTATCAAAACGAACCTTCAGCGGCTTTTTTGGAGAGTTCGCGGCAAGCTGGTAAGATGAATTCCCTTTGTAACGGATTCCTATGCTGTCAAGACGGATGGTATCTCCCTTCTGATTATAAAAAACCATCTTTCCCGGCATGTAAGGCTCATCAGGCAGGCTTTTATAATACTCCAGGGAATCCGCCCAGTCCGGAGTGTAAAAACTGAATTTATAGGTATAGACTTGATCTTCACTGAATACCATCGATGAAGAATCTACCTGTGCTACCGCATTGAATCCAAGCATGATAACAAAGAGAAGCGTTTTCTCAGTATTCATATATACTCCGCGATTTGGATAGTCAGTCAGCCCTGCGGACTGTGCGGAAACCATTTAACAGGTGCATATATGCAGTGTTTTCAAAAGACCGGTTTGCCGATCTGAGATAGATCAGATCATTTCCCCAGTGTCCGCCTCTGAGCATCGGGAACTGTCCTGATGCCCATGGGGTAAAAGGATCTGTAATGCTTCCGTAAGAGTAGTCGGCATACATATCTGTGCAATGCTCAGTGACATTTCCAACCATGTCGTAGAGTCCGTAGGCATTTGGTGTTCCGCTTCCGACTAAATGTGTTCCAAAATCAGGATGCTCTGTGCCCATATCAAGGGAGTTTCCCCGCCACACGGCATAACTGTTTACTTCGCTGCGATCTGCGCTCTCCTGATAGTCGTTGAGATTTTTTTCCCAGAAAAAGTCAGTGAAAGTTCCACCCTTGCAGGCATACTCCCACTCTGCCTCGGTAGGAAGCCTGTAGCCGTTAGCATTCATGTCAATTACAATGTTTGAGATCTGTGGATTCGACCCTGGTACACCTGACATTGAAGAGTATGAGTATACTGTATCGAGATTATCCCGTTTACTCCTGGCGTTACAGTACAAGATCGCATCGTTCCACACTACATTGTACACCGGGTAATTCTCTCCTGATCCGAACGGCCGATTGGTAGGGACAGTGTACTCCGGATATGTGCTTGACATAAGCTGGTCGTAATCACCCTGCGTCACTTCAACTGTATCCATCCAGAAATCGGATGTGAAGCTTACGGTGTGTACCGGCTGCTCTATAGAGGAGTAATCCTTGCCTCCTATATCCGGATCAGGCTGCCCCATTTCGAAATCGTAACCAGCGGCTTTGATTTTCACCATCCCGCCGGAATACTCCAGAGGTGGAGATGGTATCCAGAGATTTGAGGGCGAGAGTGTGATCTGGAGGTTATCAGTTGTGTAGTTTTCGATTCCGACAAGGGCGTGACGGTGCATGCGGCTGACGACTATAACAGTGTCGATAAACCCGTCAGTTTTCTTTCCGAGTTTTTGTGCTTTTGAGGCAGGCTTTTGTGCTGATCTGGAATTACGGGAAACAATTCCAGGGCCAACTCTCCATATCAGAGTACCTCCAGGTATCACAGCCTTCACAACGTAGAGGCCATTGGCGGCATTGTTCAGTGTTATCTTTCTGTTCAGCCCTTTTCTATCGATAAAACGCTCGGCATGAATTCTTGTCCCTGATAGGTCAAAAATTTCAAGACTGATCTCCTTTTCCGTTCCATCGGATTCAAGAATAAAACCGGTTTCCTTTCCCGCCGGACGAAGGTTCAGTATGGCATTTTTCTTGATTCTCTGAGTATTAACATCTGCTGATTCGATCAGAGAGAACACGCCATTACCATTAGTAAATACTGCAGGAGAGTTGCGGTTTTTAAGCTTTATAAAGGCGCCTGCAACAGGATTGCCATCCTGATCTGTAACAGTACCCCTCACCCACTCATCCGAGGCGCTGGACAGACAAAAAATTGAAATTATACAAGTTAAAAATACCGCTCTTTTCATAAAAGAATCACTCCGGGTTTATTTATGAATACTTATCTGTCTGGAGAAAGTTCCTGATTTGGAAACTGTAGAAACAATGTATGTTCCTGCAGAAAAACCATCCGTGCTTATTGTAAAGTTGTTGTCATGCACTGGAGATGACCAGAGCTTTTTTCCATGCATGGAATAAATGGCTGCATTTGCACCTGCAGCATGGGAGATACTGATCTTTCCGGAACTGCAAAGGATCTGTACCGGTTTAAGTTTTAAAGCAGCCACCTGTTTTTTTGAGGCTATTCCAAGCAATTTCTGAATGCCGGGGTGATTCATCTCATACTTCATTGCCTTTGCAGAAAGATTGTTGTCAAAACCAAATCCCGGACCTGTGGAACTTCCGCCAAGCTGCCAGAGCACTGTTCCATTCTGATCAACTTCGCGCATTCTTCCACTGGAGGCTTCAAAAATAAACGTATTACCATTGGGAAGCCTCTGGCAACTGCTCATCATCTGGGAATAAAAACCATTGGCCTGATAAATCCAGGTGGGTTGTTCCGGGCCGAAGATGCCATTGGTCATCTCATAGGTACCATCTTGTTTGAGAGGAGGTGTGATTTCAATTATCTGTGAATTATTGGAGTTCTCATTGTTGTGGAAAAATATTATGTTTCCGGCACCAGGGTAACCATTGGGAACCCAGCTTGGACTATGGAGGACTTTCAGTTGAATGCCACCTGACCTCTTGTAGTTAGAAGTGTTCCCCCAGCGGTAGAGAATATCGCCACCCTTTCCGTACCTGCCTCCTGTATGCCCTGCTGCCTCTTCAGTGGTTGTACTATGATCAATTATGTAAACCTCGCTGAATACACGTGAGGAGAAAACGATCTGATCGAGATCCGGGTTGTAGGCAATTCCGTTAAGATGCATCCAGTCATTGAACGATTGATAACTTGGGCTTTCCAGATCGGTACTGAAAAGATGTGGGTTGTCATAAGCCTGGCCGGCACTTACCAGGTGATCCCAGATCTTCCACATCCACACTATCTCCTGGCCCTTTGGCTTGCGAGGATCTATTTCAATTAACTGTTCAAAAAGCAGGCTTTCGTCTCTTCCTCCGCCAAACATAGGAGGAGGAGGGTTGCGGGTTATACCTGCCTGCTGCAACTCTGCTTTTGTCTTCTTTTCAAATGCTGATGCGAGGATGTTTCCGTTAGGCATAAGCCATATACCATGATGTAAAACGTACTGGTCACTTTTGTACTCGAATTCCCATACCACATTGCCATTACGATCTATCTCCTGGATCAGTCCATTGGGGACTGCGGAGGCAGAGAGCCCTTGTTTTGTTGATTCTGTCGGGCGAAGAAGATTGCCGTTGTCAAGGAGAAAAGATCCATATGCATTGGCTCTCTGGTGTTTCCATGTAAATGCCGTATCTCCGGTAGTACTGATCAGGTAAGAGCGATTGGCATAATATGGAGAAAGCAAAACGTAACCTGGCAAAGCTTCTGCTGCCATACAGAGGAAAAAAGAACCCAGAGAGAGAATCAGACCAATCTGTCTGGGGATTAAACCCCTGATTTCTAAGACATTGACTGCTGCTTTCTGTTTCATGTTGATGGTTCCTTTGCTTGTGATTGTGATGTAATGGAATCTGCTGTTTCTTTTCATTTTTCCTGAACAATAATGTTGGAGCACTTCTGACTGTTGTTCCAGTCTGGATCGTAAAAAGCCGCCCAGGAAGATTGAGATTGGGATAAAGAACACAGGTTGTTATTTGACAGGTCTAATAGTTCAAAAGGCCTCAAATTGGTAATGCTTACAGGAAGTATCCGGAGGTTATTATATGAAATGTCCAGATGTCTTAAATAAATAAGAAATCCCATATTTTCTGGAATGACGGTTAAAGAATTCCTGTCGAGTTTGAGAACCTGAAGTATCCATAGCTGATTGAGGAAGAACGGTGGAGTTTCAAGTTGATTCTCTCCAAGATCAAGTATCTCAAGGAAACCAAGTCTGCCGATCAGTTGGGAACCTGCTTTACTTCCAAAACCTCTCAGGTGCAACTCGGTAATTCTGCCGCTTCTGACAACAGAGACGGAATCCACAGGCAGTTCCTGCCTTCCACAGCTATCCAATATCTGACGTACTGTAAGAGAGTCACAGGAGTAATCATTACAGGGGGGATGGAGTTTGGGGTTAAGCCAGAACCATCCGATATATTTATGCTCCGATGAGAATGCTTCGAATGTAACCTCAAGCTGGTCGTATTCTTCAGGACCGCTTATCTTCAGACAATGGGTACCCTCAGGAATAGACATTGTGAAAAAACCAGTGCTGTCCGGTGTTATCGTTTTTTCAATTCCATAAATCTGCAATACCGGTGCTGATCTGCTCGAACCCAGGACTGCATGTCCACTGATCAATGCATTGGGTTTAAGGGTGCAGATACCAAGAGACACTTTTTTATCCCGGGGGAATACTTCACAATTCGTAATTACACCATCGGAATCACTGGTGCTGATCTCTATAGAGTAAGCCCCGGCAGGCACGGAATCGAAAATGAAAACACCGAGTGAATCGGTGAGCTGATTACGCGAGGAATTATTCGGATCAGCAGAGGATTCGGGGAGGTAGTCAGATGGGCGAAGGCGAACTTCAGCACCTATTGCCGGATCTCCATATATGTCAACTGCGCGGCCTTCTACCTTTGCGCTGACCTCCGTATCTGAAGATCCTCCTGACAATGGCAGCATCTGACTGTCGCAGCCGAATATCAGAAGCACCAGACATACTATTCCGATTAGAATACGCATATCAGTCATTTACACTATGGCTCACCGGAAAAAGATTCATAGTAAGTTGATACACCCGGTCCTCTGATGTGTCTATACGTGCGATTTCAGCCAGTTCCCTTCTGAACTCTCGCGCCTTTAATTTGAACAGCTCAAATGTTTCTCTGGAAATTGAAAATGTGGTTGAAGAAGACATCCTCTCATAAATAGAGATCCTGTTGTATGCTTTCAGTGCTACCTCCAGCATCTCCATCTGGAATTTCTCGAACATGAAAGAATCAGGCAGTGATGGCCTGGCTTCAAGATTTTTGTCAACCTGGATGTATCTGCCGGATTTGTCCTTTTTTATAAAGTGCAGTTTCTCAAGGAGACGCACCGATTCTTTTGCCTGCTTTGCTGTGATCGATGGAATAAGAAAAGCACCCAGTTTTCCGTAATCATCCTGAAAATCGTAAATTGAAACAACCTCTCTGATCACGCTGTGATACCAGTTTTTGTAATATTCGAAGCGGTCACGGTCAACAACTTTGATGTTTGACGGCTTCCTTACTTCGATAATTCTGTTATAGTAATGTGTTTTTTCAGCGATTGTTTTTGCCTGGTTGAAAAAAACCAGGTTTTCGAAATAATCGCTTTCCCGGCGGGAATGACCAAGAGCGTTGGAAAGTTTGGTTAGACTGTTTTTTGTCAAATTCCTTTTTCCCTCTATAACATGGTATAAAAATGAGGGAGCGCTGCCGGCGGCTTTGGAAAGAGAACGATAGGAAAATGATTTGCTTACCGCCTTCTTTTCCTGATAGTAGGCTTCCAGATACTTCCTGAAATCCTGATACTCAAAGATGTTTGGCATAATAATTAGCCGGAAAAGTTGATATTTAGTTTTATTCTTTTATCTCTAATCAAGAACTTCCTTAATCATGAAAATCAAAGTCATGTTCTCAGAGATGTTTTTTCTACACATATAAAATAATGTCAATAGGTGTTATTCTACCGGTATTTCAGCCATTTTCTGAAAGTGATGTTCTCTTTTGAGAACAAATAAAAGTTTGCATTGGAGATAATTCAAGAACACAGAGTTCATAAAGGGGAAAGAGCTGATAGAGCTCATTGAGCATTCTATCTCACTCTGATACTGACCAGTTTATCATCTGTACGCTGATTCATGTAACAGAGTTTAACCCAGGCCGAGCTGCGGGATTTGTTCTCAATCCTGAACTCATCAAGAGTTCCCAGAAAGTAGTGTGACTCGCCAAAAGGAATGTTTGACGAATCGTACTGGCTTCGCCCAATCTCCTCGTTTCCATCACCGCGTAACGGAACACTGCCGGATGTGGAGCTTTCAAGAACTCCGTTAAGATACAGTGAATCACTGTTATCACCCCAGCTCCATGACACATAATACCAGGTGCCGGCGTCGAAAGTAGAAGTTGTACTGGCAACATAATAACCTGTATCGGGAATTTCCAGCTTTGCAATGATGCTGCCGAAGGGACCGGAATCAATCGATGTGTCGATATAGAAATCAGTTCCTCTCAGGCTCAGGCTGAAATTTAAGCTGTCAGATGTTTTTTTGCCCCATATTCCCTGAGTTATGGACTTGGAATTAAATGTCAAGGCAGGACGAAACCAGCAGGAGATGGTTCCTGACGGGCGGTCGGGCAGTACTCCAATATTGATGTAAGATAAACCGTTAAATGCCCTGGCACGGCCTATTATTCCATTAATTGTATCTGTTGATCCGGAATTCTGTCCGTTAAATCTGTGTGCAGTTGCATCATTTACATCGCCGCTGAAATGATAATTACCTGTAAACCCGGAAGATGTGTCGAAAACATATGTACTGTTTGAAATGGGTTTTGCATTAGGGTTGCCCCAGGCCATGATAAAAGACTGCTTGCCATTATTACCATATACGGTGTCCGCCTTTACCCAGATACATGCCTTACCACTGGTACTGTCCCATTGCTCGATATCGAAGGCCATGGGGGTACCGTCAGATTTGAAAAATCTGATATCGTTTCCTGATTTATGAGCCTCACTGAAATCGAAATTGCTGTTGTTTAGACGCACGAGCACCGGGAAATTGTAAGTATCTTCCGTAACATCGGCACCGGTCGGAGTGGTATTGAGTGTCAATTCGGCCCTGTGTTTCCACCCTGCAAAGGGAATCGACACTGTCTGTCCGGAAAGCACTTTAACACTGTCGATTTCCGAGGGAATCCAGGAGTTATCGAGGGAGATGATTCTGAGATGGAAAATACCGGCCGGGAGATCATCCACATTAAAACTTCCATCCGGGGCAAC
>DAOTAZ010000060.1:0-2557 GCA_035382965.1 Chitinispirillaceae bacterium
CTGTTCCATTGAAGTCATAAAGTGCGACACAGGTTAATATCCGTCCCCACCTGTTTATAAAAACTTCACTTTTCTTAACCTCTGGTTGAATTACTCCTGGGAATTTGGTCGTTCTATGCCCGGAGATTTTAGGAATTACTTGTGAAATTGGAAAAGATGGGGGGTAACGACTCAGGTTTGAGGTCTTGCGAGGCTAATTCAATAATTCACCTGCGAGGCGAACCAATGACAAAAGACAATGTCTCTAATTCACCTCTGAGGTGAACCAGAAGCCAACCCAAAGAGTAGAACTAAAACACACCCTTGTCAGGTGCCTTTTCAGCTCTCAGATATATACCCTTCCTCAGCAAAGGTCTCATTACGCTCCTCCTTCCAGGCCATCAATTGACGAGTACGGCTGGGATGTTTGAGCTTACTGAGAGCCTTTGTCTCTATCTGACGGACTCGCTCACGGGAAATATTGAATATCTCACCTATCTCTTTGAGAGTTTTAATCCGTCCATCATCAAGCCCAAATCTCATTGTCACTATCTCTCTCTCTTTTGGAGCAAGAGAATCGAGAACCTGCTTGATCTGATCCCTTAGATGCATCAGTGAGATGCGCAGTGATGGGTCTTCGGCACGAGTGTCTTCTATATATTCTCCGACAGTAGTGCCGCCCTCATTTCCAATCTCCATATCCAGTGAAATCGGTTCCATCGAATACTCAAGTGCCATCTGTACCTTGCTTACAGAGCAACCCAGTGCTTCAGCAAGCTCCTCATGGCTGGGTTCATACCCGTATTCCATCACCCATTTTTTACAGAGCCTGACCGTCTTGTTTACAAGATCAAGAGTGTTGGCAGGGATCCTGATCGCTTTAGACTTATCATTAATAGCCCTGGAGATCGCCTGGCGGATCCACCAGGTAGCATATGTAGAGAATTTATAACCTTTCCGATAATCGAAATTTTCAACCGCCTTTATCAGCCCCCGGTTACCTTCCTGGATGAGGTCTATGATCTCCATTCCTCTCAGGATATATTTCTTGGCTATACTTACAACTAGTCTGACATTTGCCTCAATAATGGCACACTTGGCCTGGTTGCGCATCTCCTCCCAGTGGGTAAACTCTTCCAACTGAGGATTGTTGTCGCTTTCCCTGAGACGTTTTTTGTAGGTATCAAGAATCAGCTCGACCTGTTTGGAATTCAGACGCAGCCGTCTGCACAAGGCAACTACATCGTCATGCATGCTCTGAATCTTCTGCTTAATTTCTCCTTTTTTATCTCCGTTTTTAGAGATTTCCATCTTCAAAGCAGCTATACCGCTTGTTTTTCTTTTAATAAGTGAGATGATTTTGAGAAATTCTTTTCGCAGGTTTTCGTAGTCCTCTTCACCCTCAAGCTGATCCTCATCTATCTGAAGGACATCGATACATTCCAGCTCATTGTGCCTGAGTTCATCGGCAATTCTATACAGGCTCTCAAGAGAGCTTTCATCCCGGAATGCCATGTCAAATAGTTTTCCCTGGGCGTACTCCATCTGCATGGCATACTCTGTTTCCTGTCCACGTGAAAGCAGAGGGACTCTTCCGACGCTGTTAAGATAAACCCAGGTAGGATCGGTATAACGAGGTGGGCGCCGACTTGCAGTAATTCGCCTGGTACGTCTTTCGTAAAGAGGGATTTTTTCTTTGACGAAAGTATTGATAGGGATGTTTTCTGCGGAGAGAAACTGCTGAATCCGTTCCCTGTCCTGAGGACTTGAGGCGGCCTCCTCGATTTGCGCCTCTGTGACAAACCCCTGCAGAGTGGCCAGCTTACGAAGTCTGACAGTTATACGGTCACCTGGAACTTCACTGACTTTACTGGGCTCTTTTTTCCTTAACATTATCCCCCGTCCAGATCCTTTAATTGCTTTGAATAATCCTGCAGTTGAGCAAGCAGTTCAGTACGCCTCTGTGGCTCGTCCTTCATTTGCAGCTTGATATTTCGGATCTGTGCTCTGAGAAACTTGGCGCGAAGGTGGATAATTTTCTGAACCATTTCCTCATGAATATGATCCTGTAAAGCCGGTTTCACGAGTAACAACGATACTAGGCGCTTAACTTCAGGGTCAGCTGTCCGATCCCCCAGACCGGCTAAACTCCCGCCCTGCTTCTTTGCCTCAAGTACCAATGAATATATATCACCGGAAACACCGTCCGTAAGTGTTTCAGGAACAACGTATTGCGATGCTTCATTGATAAGCTCAGGTTTAGTGAATAAGATCCGCAGAAAACTACCCTCCAGCGATGTTAAATACTCTTCATCACTGCTCAATATGCCGGTACGTTCTTCTGTGGAATTCTTCTTTCCTCCCTTATTAAAGCGGCTGTATACAAGCTTCTCATCGATATTTAACCGCTCTGATAACTCCTTCTTGAAATTCTGTCTGACTATTGAGTCATTAATTGACTGCACCAGCGGCTCAAGTGCGGAAATCACCGCTGATTTACCTCTGGGAGTACTGGCATCATGTTCCTGCATCATCTTATCAATAATGAAGTCAACCCAGTTGCGTGCCCCTCTTACAT
>DAOTAZ010000060.1:2567-12673 GCA_035382965.1 Chitinispirillaceae bacterium
AACTTTTCTCCTCCGTACTTACGTACGTAAGAATCAGGATCCTCATCATCAGGAAGCACCAGAATGGAAATATCCAGGTTAAAAGGTGCCAGAACGAAAACCGCTCTGATCGCAGCAGTCTGCCCCGCACTGTCTCCGTCGAAAAGAAGCAGGATATTTGATGTGAAGCGCTGAAGCAGATGACCGTGTTCAGGAGTTAAAGCAGTTCCCGATACAGCAACCACATTGCGGATCCCCGCCTGGTAAAGAGTCAGATAATCCATGTACCCTTCGACTATCATGCAGTAGCCGTTTTCCTTTATTGCCTGCCTCGATTTGTGCAGGCCAAACAGGAACTCTTTTTTCTTGTAAAGAGCAGTTTCCGGAGAATTCATATATTTGGGAACAGCATCAGCCTCCATGCCCCGACCTGCAAACCCGATCACTTTTCCGGAGAGGTCACAGAGAGAAAACATGATCCTGTCCCTGAACCGATCATATGCTCCCCCGCCATCTTTCTGCAGTGCAAGACCACAGGAAATAAGCTTTGACTCAGAAATCCCCTTGCTGCGGCAATGATTAATCAATGAGGACCAGCCCTGTTGTGCATAACCCAGATTGAATTCCCGGACAGTTTCAGCCTTGAGCCCACGGGATTTGAAGTATTCCACAGCTTTGGGATTGAGGCGGATATTGTTATAGAAAAATTTTGCAGCTATCTGATGAATGAAAAACATCTCTGTTCTGGAAATCTGAGTGGTACTGTTCTCTGATGATTGGGATGGAGTCTGGTACTGACGCAATTCGACACCAGTCTCCTGAGCGAGCATCTTTAGTGCCTCCGGAAAATCCAATCCCTCTATTTCCTGCAGAAACGTGAATACATCGCCGCCTTTGCCACAGCCGAAACAATGGAAATACTGTCTGGAGGGATTTACATGGAAAGAGGGAGTTTTCTCCTTGTGAAACGGGCACAGCCCCTTCATTGTCTGCCCGGAAGGTTTCAGAGTGACATACCGGCTGACAACAGCCACTATATCCGCTCTGGAACGGACCTCTTCCTTGATCGATTCATCAAACCGGATTGCCATAAAGAAAAAAAATTGAAAAAGTAACTGTCCTGTTCTCTCCGCCCCAAAAAAATACTTTTGGTTTGGTTCATATGCTATCCCTGGTAGGGGTTCACTATTTCACCTCCGGGGTGAAAAAAGAATTAAGCGATTAAATCATTCTCTCACCCCAGAGATGAATCAGATATCAATCAGCTATAAACCCAAACACCACCCCCTGGGCCCCATCTGTAACATCCCCTCTGTAAAAAACAAAAAGCAAAAAAATAGTCCGTCCCCTGCCGGCTTCCTCCCCATCACCGATGTCAAAGATAAGGTCACCAATTATTTTCTCTCCTGGATATAACCCTGACCACATCCTAAAAAAGGAAGCATACCATGGTTTTCGGCAAATCATTCAATGTGCAGACAAAGGGCTTCTCCGATATCCGTGATATCACAGAAAAGGTGTTATCTGTAATATCTGAATCAAAAATCAGGGAGGGAGCAGCGGTGATTTTTGTCGTTGGGTCAACCGCTTCGATCAGCACAATCGAGTATGAGCCTGCGCTGGTAGAGGATGTCAGGGAAAAACTCGATGATCTGGTCTCAGAAAAAATGCACTCACGTCATTCACAAACCTGGGGAGATGACAACGGTTTCTCTCATATCCGTGCGACATTGATGGGTCCTGGAATAACTGTTCCTGTCAGTAAAGGGCAATTGGTTCTGGGGACATGGCAGCAGGTTGTTGTAATTGATCATGACAACCGTCCAAGAAACAGAACCATCTTTGTGCAGGTGATGGGTGAGTAGAGTAATTTACCAGGCAAAAGTTCTCAGCACCCATCCTGAGATAAACTCCCGGTAAATAGCCGCAGTGCGTGACATCTCACTTCCGGTTGTGTTTCCGATATCACGCAGAAAGCTCTGGAACTGTTCCTCTTCGAATTCAAAAGGGTTGATACAACAATGGAACTCATTTCCGGGGTAATCCCAGTAATCGGATATTTGCTTTGGTGCAGAGAAGGCAGTAAAGGGTAAATTGCCGTGAACCGCCTCTGAAATCCACTCTCGCATCGGTTCATCCCTCAAACCGATATGATGGGTGTATCCGGGATGATCTTTCAGGATTTCATAATAACTCTTTGCCTGTTCAGGAACCACCTTTGTATCCTTTTGACCATGGAAATGAAGAACAGGCTTTGTGGTGTTTTTTATAAACTGGGGTCCATTAAAAGGTTCGGTATCGAGGAAAAAACCTCCGGGGAAACTTATTCCACTTGACATCTCTACAATATTTTCCGGAGAATCCAGCCCCGCTTCCAGAATTGTGCCGGCAAAAGTATTTCTGTGCGCCGACTCCCCAGAAAGATAGCTTGCGGTCACAGCACCCATAGAGTATCCGTAAATTATTATTCTCGATGTGTCGATATCTTTTCTGCTTTTCAGATAAGTAGCGGCAGCATCAGCATCCATCTTGACACTTGCCCTGGTTGTCTCTCCTTTTGACAAACCATATCCCCTGTAAGAGAAGATGAAAACATTTGCGCCCATGCTCCAGAGTGAAACTGCGCGATACCAGTACTTGAACATACCGCCGCTGTTTCCATGTGCGTAAAGAAATGTGACATTTCGCCCCGTAAGCGGGCAGGAATCAGCAGGCGCATTTATGGGTGATGGCAGAAAACACCCATGGATGTACTCTCTATGGAGGCCAATATCACCCGGATCTATGAGCTCTCCCTCGGGTGTGAGATAGATCTCTCTTTCAATTGAAGCTGAAGACTCAGTGATCCATTCAGGTGAAGAGGAGCCGACATAAAGCGGAAGTCCATGATATGATTCCTCGATTGACTCTTCCTGACCATTGGCAAAAAGGAAAAAGTCAATCTTGATACAACTGCACAGTGATAGAAAAAAAAGAACCAGAAACAAGCCGGCTTTCTTCATGGTCAATTCCGTCTCCTGTCTGGAAGTGTGTAAGCCAGGCCGACAGCGATACCGATTGGAGCATGCTTCTCACGGACTGCCCCGTTTTCTTTCAGATAGATCCATTCTACCTGCGAGCCGTCAAAGTTATAAAGCAGATCATAGGCCGAGAACTTGATCCCGAAACTGATTCTCTTGGCGGTAATGAACTCGAGGCCCAGAAATGGTGATATCTGAAGGATATTTTCCTCTCCGGGACGGTAAAAGTTGAATCCGGAAGCGCATCCTGTAAAGATACTGATCCATTTATAGCGGTAAGATCCTGCGATATCGATTGACGGGAGCACAACGAGTCCATTTTTAAAATCCGTTATCCATTGTATCTCCAGGCTCAACCCCGCACTCCATCCCCGGTCAGGAGATGTACTCTGAATGCCCACTCCCGGTTGCAGAGGAAACCAGTGGCCTCCCGTAATCAAATCCAGAGCAATACCGGGAATTACAGGAGTGAGAAGGTTCAGATTAACCGAGAGGTCCAGATCCTCTCTGAGACCATAACGGCCTCCAAGAAAAAAATTGGGCATGGGAAATACAGGTCCCAGGTTGGTCATCAGTGGACCGCCGAATGAAAGCTCAAGCCCTGTCTTTCCTTTACCTATTGTCCTGGCCTGATTGACAGCGGTACAGGAAAAGATCATCAGAGCAGCGATCACCAGAAGATAAAAACAGATTCTTTTTCCGGTGAAGATTTGTGAAGCATTTATGGTTGCTGTCATTTTTCTTCAGTTACAGGTTCGGCTTGATTTGTTGCAGCTATCAGATAAGATGATTAAGATAATAAGATGTTGCGCCATAGAGTATTTTTATCTTCATCCCGTTCGTTGTTGACCGGGCAGAGTAAACTGCATTTTTCTGGAGAGATCGTAGCTTTTTCTGTATCCTGAAGTATCCTTCTATGAATTCACCACCCTCTCTTCCGACTAAGAAAAAAATAGCCGCTGCCTTTGGCAGCAAGGCTGGAACTTACAACCAGTTCGCCTCTGTACAAAAAGAACTGCTGCAATCAGTCAGAAGCAGAATTATTAAATGCCAATCGCCCGGAATGTGGGCAGATCTTGGGTGCGGAACCGGAATACTTGAAGAGATGCTCCTGGATAAAGATCAGAATTTGCATATTACAGGTGTTGATCTTTCCCGAAATTCTCTTTCAATTCTGACAGAAAAAAAAATCACGGGCACTTTTCCGGTTCAGGCAGATATCGAAAATCTTCCCTTTAAAAAGGGTTGTTTTACAGGAGCTGTAATCTGCTCAGTCCTGCAATGGCTCGATTCCAGTATCCCTGTGCTTAAAGGCATTTCAGGACTGCTGACCAGGGATGGGAAACTGGTGTTTTCTGTATTTACAGATGGTTGCTTTAAGGAATTGATGGAGATCCGCAGGCATTTCGGTCTCTCTGTTCCTGTCAGACTGAGCAGTCCGGATGATTTCACGGAGCAACTGAAAGAATGCGGCTTCTCCATTCTGGAATATGATGACTACCATTGCGTTAAATATTTTCCCAGTGCCATGGATCTCCTCAGGAGCCTCAGTTCCACAGGAAGTACTGCTGTAAACGGACGACAGATGTCCAGAAGTGAATTGCAGAGATTCTGCAGATATTATGAGGACAATTTCAGTACACTTCATGGAATCCCGCTCACTTATCAGGCAATGATCGGGACCTCCGTTAAAAAGGAACAGACATGAATCAGAATGGTTTTTTTGTTACCGGAACCGATACAGGAATCGGCAAGACTTTTATCAGTAAATTACTGACAGATGCGTTCTCAACGATACAGGCAGTTACCTACATGAAACCTGTTCAGACCGGATGTGAGGTTGACAGCAGCGGGAATCTTATTTCTCCGGATCTTGAGTATGTCATCTCAGGTGGAGCCAGATTGACAGCTACATACAATCAGCATGTCCCTTACATGTACCGTCAGGCCTGCTCGCCTCATCTTGCCGCATCTCTGAACTCAGACATTATCTCTCCGCAGAAAATACTGAAATGCTTCGAGGAAATCTCCAGGCCTGATACCATGGTGATAGTAGAAGGAGCGGGTGGATTGATGGTTCCTCTTGGAGAAACTTTCTATATGCTTGACCTTATAAATCTCATGGGCCTTCCGGTTATCCTTGTCACCTCTCCTCACCTTGGGACACTCAACCACACATTTCTTTCTATAAAAGCACTGAGACAGAGTGGAGCATCTCTGGCAGCAGTAGTACTCAACAATTGCCGCAACGAGCCGGAAACAATTATTTATCAGGACAACAGAAGAATTATCGGGGAGTATATCAAACCCGTCGATTTATTGGAGGTAAAACATGGAAGCAGCCAATGCGAGCAGATCCTGCAGTTCTGCTCCCGGAACCGGGGATGAGTTCGACCGGATCTGGATGCCCTTTACATACTATCAGGATACCCTCGATTGCCCTCCGGTTGTGATTGAGAGAGGATCTGGTATCTATCTTTTTGATAAAAATGGGCGTGGATATATCGATGCGATCGGTTCATGGTGGGTAAGCATTTTCGGCCATTGTCATCCGGTCATCAATGCATCCATCAAAGATCAGCTTGAAAAAATCGAACATGTGCTTATGGCCGGATTCATTTCGGAACCTGCTCTGCGCCTCTCTCAAAAGTTAGGGAGTATCCTTCCGGAAAAAGCAAGCCGAATCTTCTATTCCGATGATGGTTCAACGGCTGTTGAAGTAGCCCTGAAGATAGCACTGCAATATCACCATCTGAGAGGACAGAAAAGAACACTTTTCGTTGCACTTGATGGAGGCTATCATGGTGACACTCTGGGCGCAATGTCTGTTGGCTCGATCCCGCAATACCACACAATTTTCCATGACTCCTTTAAGAAGCAGATTTTTGCAGACTCACCCTACTGCTATCGTTGTCCTGCAGGTTGCAATCCGGACACATGCAATGCTGAGTGTATGAATTCACTGGAACGGATTTTACAGGAGAGAAACAGCGAAATTGCTGGATGCATTTTCGAGCCCATGGTCCAGGGAGCCGCCGGAATGCGCATTTATCCCCAGAAAGTGCTTACAAGAATATTTGACCTGTGCAGAGAGTACAATATTCTGACAATAGCAGATGAGGTAGCGATGGGCTTGGGAAGAACAGGAAAAATGTTCGCATGTGACCATGCCGGAAGAGTCCCGGATATAATGTGCCTGGCAAAAGGGCTGACAGGGGGATATCTTCCGCTTTCCGCAACAGTAGTAAAGGATTTCATCTTCAATGAATTCAATGGAGATTTCCGCTCAGGAAAGATTTTCAATCATGGTCACTCCTTTACCGGTAATCCCCTTGCCGCAGCAGCAGCCTGCGCTTCTATCGATCTTATTACGAATTACAATATCCCCGCCTCTCTTCAGAACACAATCGAGCGGTTCGCATCGAAACTGAAGGAGTTCCTTAATTACGAGATAGTCGGTGATGTGCGGTCTCTGGGTATGGTGGGCGCCTTTGAGCTTGTGAAAAACAAGGCAACAAAGGAAAAACTTCCGCCTGATTCCCGCTTTGCCTATAAGCTCTCGCTCAAGGCTCGAGAATTCGGATTGCTTATAAGGCCCCTGGGTGATGTCATATACTTCATGCCACCATTTACTATCACCAATGATCAGATGGACAACATGCTGTTCCTTACCCATAAGGCACTGAAGGAAACGATTAATGCGGAACTCTCCCATTTACAATAGAATAGAGAAATCTCTCTCCGAAAGAGTTGCATCGCATCGCATGCGCTCTATCCCTCCTTACAGGAGGGATTCAGGAGTGATAGATCTTTCCACAAACAGCTATCTTAATCTTCAAAATGACAAAGGCATCCGTGAAGAGGCGTTGAAACTGGCTGACAGCCGCATCCACGGCAATCTCTCCTCAAGGCTCGTATCGGAACAGTCGGAGTTATATTCTGAACTGGAAAAAGAGATTGTCTCCTGGAAAGGAAGCGAGACAGCACTGTTATTCAATTCAGGTTACTGTGCCAACACCGGAATTATCCAGGCACTGTGCACGAGGGATACTGAGGTCTTCTGTGACCGTCTCAATCATGCATCAATTTACGACGGGATCTCTCTTTCCGGATGCAAACTGAACCGCTATCGTCACTGCGATATGACTGACCTTGAAAAAAGGCTTTCCTCTTCCTCTTCAAAAGAAAAACTCATAGTCACAGATTCGGTTTTCAGCATGGATGGAGACAGGGCTCCTCTGGGAGATATCTGTTCTCTTGCGCGTAAATATAACTGTGCAGTTATGATAGATGAGGCGCATGCTGTGGGGATTTTCGGCAAAGAGGGACGTGGGCTTGCCGATAAAGAGGGTGTCGGGGATGAAATTGATGTGTTTGTAGGTACACTGAGTAAAGCGGTGGCTGGTCTGGGCGGGTATTTCGCAGGTTCATCCCTGATACGTGATTTTCTGATCAATTTCAGCAGAAGCCTTATCTACTCAACGGCTCTCCCTCACCATGTACTTGCATTCAACTTAGCCGCGGTAAGAAAAATCAGAAAAGGCGAAATCAATGGAAAAAACCTCCTTGAAAAAGCCGGTTTCTTCAGAGCATCCTTGAATAAAATGGGGTTTTCCACCCTCAACAGTTCAACCCAGATCGTTCCCTGTATTACCGGGAATGAAAATGATGCACTTGATTTATGCAGTTTTCTTAAAACCAAAGGCATAATCGCCCCGGCAATCAGACCTCCCACGGTTCCGGAATCTACGGCACGTATCCGCTTCTCAATCCACCTCGGGCTTGACAACAATCAGCTCGATTATGTTCTGCGCCATATTTACGAGTGGAAAACAGGGCATGGAAACAGATAACATGGTCTGGACAGTTCTGGGTGGATGGGCAGTTCCTCCCATTGTATTGGAAAACATCTTCGGAAAAAACTCCAATTACATCGACATTAACCCTCTGATGCCCTCTCTGTTTGACAAAGATACTCTTGCTCCGGACTGGATACAGCGCCTCAAAAATATCCTGGAACCCCGGCTGTCTATGCCTCTTTATCTTGCAGGATGGTCAACAGGGGCACTACTCTCCCTGGCCCTGGCATCAGTGCTCAACCCGGTGATACTGGTACTCCTATCACCCACTCACTCCTTCTGCAGAAGAAACAATTTCCGTTTCGGCACCAGAAGGTCGGTACTGGAATTGATGAGAACCTCTCTGGCAGTCGACAGGGAAAACGTGCTTAAAGGATTTTACACCCGTTGCGGTATGGACGGAGAGTTACATTCTGTTCCATATTCAACCGACGAACTCGAAGCTGGACTGCTATTCCTGGAACAGGCGGCTTTTTCCACCGAATATCTGCTGACTCTGGGAAGTCTTCCATTCCAGAAATTAGTTTTCCATGGTTCCAGGGATCTGATAATTCCCTGTGAGGCCGGAGAGTATCTCTGCAGCGCGATAGACGGCAGTTTTCATAAGTACGACGGACCTCATCTTTTTTTTGACAAATATCACAAGGAAATTAAATCGGCAATAGACAGCCGTCTGAAGAGAGGATATCCCAATGCAGTCAATATTTCTCAGAGCATCTGAGCTTTTCGAGAAATCAATCGGTTCAGGTATTGACAGAAATGATATGGAAGAGATTCTCAACTGGCCTGTTGACCAGGTATCTGTGCTTTTTGCCTGTGCAGATCAGGTGAGACGTCATTTCCATGGAAATACGGTTGACCCATGTTCACTGATGAACATAAAGGCGGGCGGATGCCCGGAAGACTGTGCTTTTTGCGCACAATCGGCACACAACCATACATCGGTAACAGTCAGCGGGTTGGCTGATCCTGAAAAGATAAAGGAGAACCTGGAAAATGCCCGCAGACACAATCTTCCTTTCTGTGTGGTTTCAAGCGGGCGGAAACTGTCAAAGAATGAGATTAAAATAATCGCCGGTGCCCTGAAAGACTGCCAGGGAGAAAAACACGCCTCCCTTGGAATACTTGACTATGAAGAATTCGTAATACTCCGTGATGCCGGTGTGTCATGTTACAACCACAATATAGAGACCTGCCGCTCATTTTTCCCTGAAATTGTTTCCACACATACATGGGAACAGAGAGTAGAAACTATCAAAAACGCCAAAAAGGCTGGAATGAAAGTCTGTTGCGGCGGAATTATAGGACTTGGTGAGAGCAGAGAGCAGCGTATCGAATTCTGCGAAGAGATCCGAACACTTGACATAGATACTGTTCCGCTCAACTTTTACATTCCTGTAAAAGGAACCGGAATTTCTGCCCCGAAGGAATCACCCTTTGAACTCCTGAAGATTGTTTCTCTCTTCCGTCTTGCTATGCCTCAAAGGACAATCAAAGTCTGCGGAGGAAGAGAGCATCACCTCGGACCTCTTCAGAATCTCATTTTCTTCTCAGGCGCAAACGGATATATCTCCGGCGGGTATCTTACCACATCCGGAGCAGGAATCGATGCTGATGACCTGATGCTACAGAAACTGGAACTGGTAAAGAGAGAGGCGGGCTGAGACTTTCTCAATAGACAGGATGGGAGCTAAAAAGAAATGCGCTCATCAGAATGTGTCTTTTGCAGTATTATTTCCGGTAAAGAGACTGCAGCAGTAGTGTACGAGGATCATCTCGTTTTTGCTTTTCTTGATAAAAGGCCCCTTTTCCCTGGACACACGCTGCTTCTTCCCAGAAGCCACATCGCCGAAATGGGAGATCTTTCTCCTCATGAAACCGGGCATCTGTTCAATGCTGCCCGGCTGTTAACAATTGCCGTAAAAAGAGCTTCCGGAGCACAAGGAACTTTTGTTGCTGTAAACAATAAAGTTTCCCAGAGTGTTCAACATCTCCACGTCCATATTGTCCCCCGCAATAAAGGCGACGGGTTGAGAGGGTTTTTCTGGCCCAGAAAAAAATACCAGTCATTTCAGGAGATAAATGAGATAGCAGCGAGGATTTCCGAGGAGATGAGAAAAATCAGTGAATCTCAATAGCTTACAACACCCACTTTATTGACAAAAAAAACATTGAGCTCCTAACAATACGGTAGGGTGTGCGGAATTTTTTGTGTAAACTGGTATATAGTGCAGGTGTATTTAATGCT
>DAOTAZ010000061.1:0-12651 GCA_035382965.1 Chitinispirillaceae bacterium
TCTTACCTTCCTGGTAGCTGTGATCCAGGCCGTTTACAAACACAGCGATCTTCTGAGGCTTTCTGTCGCAAGCGCCGGAAACGAACACAGACTGGGCGCCAATGAGGCTCCTCCGGCCATCATGAGCGTTTATCTCGGTGACCACCTCAAGCAGGTAATCGACAATATTGAAAATGGCAACCGCAACAAAATCTCAAAAAAGGATATTGTAGATTTTGGAATAGCGCAACTGCCCAAGTTCCCGCGCGACACAACAGACCGTAACCGTACATCTCCATTTGCTTTCACAGGGATGAAATTCGAATTCAGGGCTGTTGGAAGCTCGTTCAATATTTCTAACTCGATTACTATTATAAACTCCATCATAGCAGACTCAATCAACGACATCAGAGAAAAGATTGTCACTGCTATGAAGAGTGAATCCTTTGAAAACGCGGTTCTCAAAGTTCTCTCATCAACAATAAAGGAAAGCAAACCGATATTGTTTGATGGAAATAACTATTCAAAGGAATGGCATGAAGAAGCCAGGAAACGCGGTCTTCCCAACAAGCCCTCCACTGCAGCGGCTCTGGCAGCGATGATTGAACCAAAAAATATCCAGCTCTTCGAAAAACTGGGTGTTTTCAGCAAAGCAGAACTGACCGCACGTTACAATATATGGATCGATATCTACAATAAAGTTCTCGATATCGAGGTAAAAACCATGATCGACATGATCAACTCATCGGTACTGCCCTCTGCTTACGAATTCCAGCACAATATCGGCAAGACAGTGCTGCAGATGACAGAGCTTGGGAAAGATAAAGAACTCAAGCTGAACCCTGAGTGTATCGAGAACAGAAGAGAACTCTACAGACACCTCAGCGATGTCATCCTGTTCGTGAACAGAAACACCGGCATCCTTTCTGAGATGGTTAAAAAGGCAGAATCGATGCATGAAGATGAGCGTGCAGTGTACTACTTTGATGAGGTCAAACCACAGATGGAGCATATAAGAAGACATGTTGATGACCTGGAAAGCCTTATCCCGGATCACATGTGGCATCTTCCAAAGTACAAAGAGATGCTGTTTATCTCCTGAAGTGTGTTAAATAAAAAAGCAATCAAATCTGATACTTAATATCAGATCTTGATTGCTTTGATTACCTTAGATGATACATTTTTGTATCAAGAGAAAAATATGATACTTTCTGAATTAAAAGCCAATCTCGGGTTCAACGGTTTGTCGGTACTTTACCATATCGCTCGCATTCTGGGCAATGCCTCAGCACTGGAAAAAACCATGGCTGATGTGCTCGAGATTCTGGAAATTCATGCCGGGATGAACCGGGGGATGATCTCTATTCTGAACCCTGACAGAACTGAACTGGTCGTCGATGTTGCCCGGGGGATTTCTGAACACGACCGTAAAAAAGGCAGATACCGGCTTGGCGAAGGAATAACCGGCCAGGTGGTTGAAACAGGCAAACCGGTTGTCATCCCCAGAATCAAAAATGAGCCAAAATTCCTTAACCGTACAGGTGCCAGGTCAAATCTTTCCGACAGCAATATCGCATTTTTGTGTGTGCCTATAAAATCCGGCAAATCTGTTATCGGAGCACTCTCCGTAGACAGAAGCTGTACTGAGGAAACAATACTTCAGGATGAACTCCGTTTTCTGGAGGCAATCGCTGACCTTATTTCTCAGGTAGTAAATGACCGCCGTCAGAAACGCATCCTTGCGCTCGAGAAAGAAAACCTGGAACTTCGCAGAACACTCGAGGAGCGAGGCAAACCCGATGAGATGATGGGCAACTCCAGTGTCATGCGCGAGGTATTCCGTCAGATAGCCCAGGTTGCACCCTCTCCAACTACAGTTCTGGTTCGGGGTGACACCGGCACAGGCAAGGAACTTGTTGCACGCGCAATCCATCAGAGAAGCACCTTTAGAGAAGGCCCCTTTATTGCCGTCAATTGCGCTGCTCTTCCTGAATCTCTTCTGGAAAGTGTCCTGTTTGGGCACGAAAAGGGCTCTTTCACCGGCGCCACAGAAATGAAAGTCGGCCAGTTTGAAGCTGCCAATGGGGGGACACTTTTTCTTGATGAAATCGGAGAGATGCCGCTTAGCGCCCAGGGACGGCTTCTGAGGGTAATCCAGGAGAAAGAGTTTCAGCGGGTTGGCGGCACAAAGATGATCAAAGTTAATGTGCGGCTGATCGTTGCCACAAACCGTGACCTCGAAAAGGATGTACAGGAGAACCGCTTCAGACAGGATCTCTTTTACAGAATCAATGTATTTACTGTCTATTTGCCTCCACTGAAGGACCGCGGCTCCGATATTCTGCTTCTGGCAGATTATTTTACCAAAAAATATTCGGACCTTCTGGGCAAAAAAATAGAACGGATCTCCACCCCTGCGATCGATATGCTCCTGGCTTATCACTGGCCCGGTAACGTGCGCGAACTGGAAAATGTCATCGAGCGGGCTGTAATTGTGGCATCCGGCGACTGTATCAACGGCCACGACCTTCCCCCGACACTTCAGATGAAAGATCTTTCTTCAAGCGGAGAGCGGATCGGGACTTTTGAAAACCTGGTTGAAGCATACGAAAAGGAGCTTCTCACCGAGGCCTTAAAGGATTCCCGGGGAAATCAGACCGAAGCTGCGAGACTGCTTGGTACGACCAAGAGGGTTGTGCAGTATAAGGTTGCACGGTACAGAATCGATTATCAGAGATTCAAGGAATAGTTTTTTTATCTCGGGGATTTAGTGACTTAAAAGATAGTACGACAGTACGACAACACGAGTGCACGACAGCACGAGTGTGCATAACTAGTCTATTCTGCTGTTTTTGATGATCTTTTTTTACGTTTAAGAACATAGGAATGGAACGGAAATCCGGTGTACAATTATCGTTTTGTCTTCCACCAGTAGTGTAAGACAAAACGAGGGCACGACATTACGACATACGACAATACGAAAGTATCCACTCCCCCTTTAGTTACTCAAAAAACCTTCTTTTCACGTTTGTTCACTCCAATACATGTAAACCCTGATAAATCGGGTTAAATAGAAATAATGAGATTTCATTTTCCTGCAAGCACGGTTCACCGGGCTTAGCCTGGCCGGAGGCGTCACTAATGCCGCCTCTTTTTTTATTTACGATTAAGAACATAATAAAAATGAACCGGTTCCGATACCGGCACCGGTTCATGGATACGAATTACCTGTGTCTTGATCCCGAATTTTTACCCGTCTAACCGATAGCACACCCTCCTTCCTCACCTGTCCTTATC
The DNA here is from genome assembly GCA_035382965.1 of Chitinispirillaceae bacterium. Lineage (GTDB taxonomy): Bacteria > Fibrobacterota > Chitinivibrionia > Chitinivibrionales > Chitinispirillaceae > JAAYIG01. The sequence goes on from DAOTAZ010000061.1 coordinate 3,277, forward strand.
CTGATACACCTGGGAAGATCAAAAATGAATATCTTCCCGTCACCTATTTTTCCCGTACGTGCCCCTTTAATGATTGCCTGGACTGTACGGTCCACAAATTCCTCATTTACAGCTATTTCAAGCTTTACCTTTTTCAGAAGATTGACTTCGAATATATTGCCGCGGTAACTCTCCGTATACCCGGCCTGCTGCCCGCAGCCTATAACATTTGTCACAGTCATCTTGCACACATCAGCATCAAACAATGCCTGTTTTACATCAGGTAACCTGTTCGGCTGTATAATCGCCACAACCATCTTCATAGTTTATTCCTCCCGTTTATTCCGCAGTTGTCTTATCCCTCAGTAGTGAATATCTGGAATCCATTATAAGCCTCAAGTCCCATCTCACCGATATCAAGGCCTCCGATCTCCTCCTCACGGGAGACTCTCAGACCGATTGTTTTCTTTATGATAAACCAGAACACCATTGACAGTATAAAAACTATGCCACCGATAGCGGTAATACCGGCCAATTGCGATAACACCTGCCCTATACCACCACCATAAAACAATCCTGTGACTCCATCAACACGCCCCGGTACAGCAAACAATCCCACCGCTAAAGTACCCCAGACACCGTTTACAAGATGCACAGACAGGGCTCCAACCGGGTCGTCAATTTTGACTTTGTCAAAAGCTATAACCGAGACTACCACCAGAATACCACCTATGGCACCCACTATTACACTGCCCAGAGGAGAAATTACCGCACATCCTGCAGTGATTGCTACCAGACCAGCCAGACACCCGTTTATAATCATCGACAAATCCGGCTTCCCCATAAGTTTCCAGGCTGTAAACATCGCAGTTATTGTTCCCGCACACGATGCCAGAGCTGTTGTCAGAGCTATTCTTGGAACATTCTCAGTAACTGCCAGTTCACTTCCTGGATTAAACCCGAACCATCCAAGCCACAGTATAAAACCACCCAGTGTAGCCAGAGGAATAGAATGACCGACTATCGCCCTTGCACTCCCATCCTTTCTGTATTTACCAAGGCGTGCTCCAAGCAGAATTATTCCAGCCAGGGCTGCCCACCCTCCAGCAGAATGCACTACAGTAGATCCGGCAAAGTCATGAAATCCAAGATCCGCCAGCCATCCTCCACCCCAAACCCAGTGGCCACCAATCGGGTAAATAACACCAACCATCACTATACCAAAGAGAATGAAAGCAGCAAACTTAATCCTCTCCGCCACAGCCCCGGAAATTATCGAGCATGCAGCCGAAGCAAAGGCAAGCTGAAAGAAGAAAAAGGCAAATAGAGGAATGTTCGATACCGGACTGGAAGAATTTTCACTCACCAGAAACGATCCGGCTCCAATAAAGGTATTTCCCTGTTCGCCAAACATCAGGCCATAACCAAGCCCCCAGAACACCAGGGCTGAAATCGCAAAAACCACATAATTTTTTGTCAATATATTAACAGCGTTTTTCGCCCTGCAGAATCCCGTCTCTATAAACGCAAAACCGGCATTCATGAAGAATACCAGAAATGCTGCGACAAGCACCCAGAGCGTGTCAACCGTGCTTATCGCACTTCCGGTTTCAGCACTTATCGAACCTGGCGTCAAAACCACCGCCGCCAGAACCGCCATCCAAACCTTACTCATAGAAAACTCCTTCCCTGTATTTGAAAGTTTATTATTTGTCTTATTTTGTCCCGTCAACCTGTCAGTGCAATAGACATGCCATAATGGCAAATTGTGTCAAACACGCTCTATTCACAGACGATATCGATCTGCACCGGCACAACACTGTTTCGTTTGATAGACTGCGGTACATTTCTGTAACAAGTCCCATCATTTTCATGAAGTAAAGCATATTCATCTCAACTGCATCTTGACTGCATAAGGGATGGGAGTGTCACACCTCGTTGTGTATCAGGAATCGCATGCGCCTGCAATTCTCCACCCCCTTGATTTACTTAATTAAAAAATCCCATCATTGTTATTCCTGATCTATTAAAACTCCACAATTATTTCGGATCCTATTCCGTAAAGAAGATCCTTGCCTTTTACACCATCAGAGAGCGGAACCACAACCTGTCCCCACAACCACCACTGAATATTCTCAGCAGGATAGATGTAAAAGGTGGGAACAGCCCAGAACGCATTATCATCCTTGTTCTCCAGATCCGCCCCATGAAACTCCAGAGGCAAACCCACTGCAAACTTGTCATTGAAACTGTACCCCGGTTCCACATAAAACATCAGCTCATCAGCAATCCCGAACAGCGGGTCATCAGCAAGCTTATTTACCGAGTCAGGGTCAAACAGAGCATAACCGGTGAAATCCAATGAAAACCGGTTAAATGTCAGTGACGGCTCCAGAAGAAGAGAAATCACATTCCCCCTATCGGTTCCACCAATTGAGGTGTACCCGACATCCGCCTTTACTGACAGATAGTCACCGATCGATCCCAGGTAGTGTGCACCTGCAAAGAAATCGGTTCCTGATGATATCTCTTCAAGAGAACTCCCCCGCATCCCGTAGTACAGCTCCAGGGAATGATTCTCATTCAGATTGACTCCTGTTAACCCGTGCAGATCCGCCACATTATCCCCGACATCAGCTACACCCGCTGTAATCTCCTGCCTGATTTTTTCATTACCGATTCCATAGCTTAGCCCTCTTGTAAAGCTTTCTTTCGTTATCATACTCAGACGTTTGTAGAAATAGTAGTTGAATTTTCCGTACTGATAAACAAGATCACCCACTTTTAAGGTACCGATTTTACTCTCCCATGTGATATCAAACCCGTCAAAATGAACCTCAATCCAGCGCTCCGACGGAAGTCCGGCACCTGCTGGAATCTGCCCCTGTCCAGACAATGAATACACGGAATTCACGGTCGTATACACATGTGCACTGATCTTTGGATTGAACTGCAGGGATAAACCAAGATCAAGTTCACTGTTTGTAAAGTACGATCCCCGTAAATCCACCCACACATCAGCATCAAGATATCCGCTGAAAGATATCTCCGGTGCCGCCGCCATACTGTTGACTGTTACCATTGACATTACGACCAAAGTTCTGAGTTTTAACATAGATCCTCTCTTGATAATTGAGACGTTTATTTTTTTTCGCAGGATATATATGCAATGGCAATGCCAATAATGAATTTCACTTAGAAAGAGGATTCAAGCGGGATCGCAGAATACATGACAGACAATTTTGTTACAGACAGACAGTTGACAGAACATTTTTGTAACTCATAAAGGGATCGGATGTCCGGTTAACCATAAGCCCGGGGTTTACATTTCGAGTATTGTCACAAATTAAAACCAAAACTGGAATCAAACGGGTCTCTGCGTGAATCAGTCTTTCTTTAACTGTTTAAAATTGAACGCAGAAAGTCAGGATACATGGGCAATGGTATTGATACGAATTCCGATACCAACCCCGAACAGGAAGCCCAGCACGATACTGGCAGAAAAAAGTCAGTACGGGCTCAGTGATACGTAATATTAATAGGGTTGACGAGAAACAGATCATGTAAATAAAAGGAGTTTTACAATGAATACAATCGATACAGATCGTTCGGTCTACGAAAGTTACCGGGGATGGAGTGTGGGACTGGGGGTATTGATGATAATCCTGGGATTGATCTGCATTTCATTCGCGGCCTTTACAACATGGTTATCCATTATTACTCTTGGAATAGTGATAGCAGTCCGGGGAGTAGTTGATATTGTAACTGCTTTTTCCCCCGGCCGCCGCAGAGGAATTTTCTGGCATCTCTTTGGAGGGATTCTGGCAATTGCAATAGGATTTCTGGTGATGTTCCATCCCGGTCTGACAACCGCAGCTTTGACATATTTCATAGCTACTTTTCTTGTCATTCTGGGATTGTTCAAAGCCATTGCCGCACCAGTGGAACATCGTGCAAACTGGGGCTGGGTGATGCTTTCCGGGATCATCTCTCTTGCCTTTGGAATCTGGATTATCGGTGCCTGGCCAGAGATCTCCTTCTTTCTGATCGGTCTTCTGGTCGGAATAGAAATATTGATTCAGGGAGTAGTAATGGTTGCTCTTCCCTACACAGTACCACATCCGAGGAAAAGTGAAGCGTATGCACATTAACTGCAAAGCGGAAATCTGACCGAAGGAATATTTTTTACCCGTTATCAGATCCCTTTGATCGATAACGGGTATTTTTCTTTATTTAATTACAGCTCAAAATAACTGAAGAGAAAAACCAATCTATTGCGGTAATCATTAATATTGATACGATTTACCTGTTTTTTCCAATGCAGAGGATAGATTTCTGCTTCCGATCCAGGCACAAAAGAGCGCCACGGCTCATGTATTATTCAGCTTAATTAAATCCGAATACCACTACCAGACTATTTAAACGCTTATAAAATAAAAATATAGTCCATCCCTCTTACTTAAGCGCTTATAAGAGTAAAAAAGTAGTCCGTCCCCAAGTCAAAATCAGGCACTTAAATTGCTATCTTTTATACACCCAACCCTCAGGAGGAAAATATGGAAAGATTAGGCATGATTCTCCTCTCAATCTGGCTCATCCTGACCGGAGCTGGCTATTTTATCAATCTCGGCGCACTTAAAAATCCTGTTCTGTTCAGTCTCCTGCAACTGCTCGCCGGCATTTTTATTCTGATCGGATTATGGCCGATTTTTACCTGAGTTTTTCCAGCAGTTACAAAGCTCTTAGAATTCGGATTTTCCCGCTCCCTGATGTATTTTCTTTTTTATAGACCGGCGAATCTTTAACCCTGCGCAGATTTTAGTATGATAAGTTACTAAACATGACTCTTTATCCACTTAAACTCACTCCGGTTTACACTGAAAATGTCTGGGGTGGCCAGGCATTAAAAGAAATATTCAATAAAGATGTTCCCTTCAAACATACCGGCGAAAGCTGGAATGTCGCCTCTCATAACCGTGGCGCAAGCATAATTGAAAACGGAAGCCTCAAAGGGAAAAGCCTGAGCTTCGTTTTCAATAATTTTAAAGAGGAACTGCTGGGCAGTGCCTGGAAACACCTGCAGAGATTTCCACTGCTCATTAAACTGATAGATGCCAAAAAACAATTGTCACTCCAGGTACATCCTCAGGACAATTACGCCAGAGAACATGAGGGAGGAGAACTGGGGAAATCTGAGATGTGGTATGTGCTCAGAGCAAAAGAGGGCGCCAAACTCGCTTTAGGATTAAAGAAAGGTGTATCGAAAGAACAGTTTAAACTTGGTGTCGAACGCGGGGATTTCGATTCTCTCGTAAATGAAATACCAGTGAAAAAAGGTGATGTTGTCTATGTTCCTGCGGGCCTTCTCCACTCCATCGGAGAAGGTATAGTGCTTTTTGAGGTACAACAGAACTCCGACACCGTGTACAGAGTGTTTGACTGGAATCGGCCCGGTCTCGACGGACGCCCAAGAGAGCTTCATCTGAAACAGGCACTTGATGTCCTGGATTTCAAGGGCAGATTGAAAAATCAGGTAATAAAAGGTCTTGAATTGAAAAGGGACGGAAACTCCATAACCTACTATGTTGCCAATCGCCATTTCGCCACTGAAAAGATCACTCTGGTATCACCGATGAAGGAGAACACAAACGGCAAGATGATTCTCTATACTATCATCTCAGGAACAGCCTCAATTCATTGGAATAACTCTGAGATAAAGATGGGGAACGGTGAAACAGTTCTGGTACCTGCCTGCACAGGAGAGTTCCAGATTTCAGGCCAGGGAGAAATCCTTAAAAACTACATTCCCGACATAGAAAGCGATTTTTTACAGCCGCTAAAGAGCGCAGGTTATTCCGAAGAGGAAATTTACAGGAGCACAGCTGTCGGCGATGAGTAACAAGTCCTGATTGGCTACTTTTTTAAAATCTCCAATCCAACTTTCCCTACCCCGGATTGAATGATACCCAGTTTTTTGGCCGCTGCTCTGGAAAGATCTATTATCCTCTTTTTTGCAAATGGCCCCCTGTCATTTATCCTGACCACAACAGATACTCCATTACTAAGATTTGTAACCCTGACCATAGTGTTGAAGGGAAGTGTAGGATGAGCGGCAGTCATATCGTTCATATTAAAAATTTCACCGCTGGCAGTTTTCCGCCCGTGGAACTTATGGGCATAATATGATGCCATCCCCACCTGAAAATACTTCCCGTGCGTTTTACTGGTCTTTTCGGGTGAGACCTTCTTCTCCGGAGGAGGAGCCTCTTTCTCTGTCTTTTTTGTATACCTCGGCGCGACCGTGCAACCCAAAAAATTCAGCAACACTGATAACGCTGTCAGACAGGTTATCTGAAACGCAATTCTTTTTCTCAACCCTGGAGAAGCGCCGCTCATGGCAGTGGAAAAAACCATGGCGGCAGCAGATTAGAGTGACTGGTTGATGACTGCCGGTTGAACACTGTACTGCTTTATAAACTCTTCGACTTTCCTGTGGGCATCATCGTCTGTAATTTGACAAGGAGGATGCTTGCAGAAGTACGATGATGGGCCATGCAGAACACCACCTAACCCGGCATCGAGGGCAAGTTTACAGCAGCGAATTGTGTCTATTACCACGCCTGCACTGTTGGGGGAATCCTCAACTGATAACCTCAGTTCAAGATTCATGGGAACATCACCGAATAATTTTCCCTCCATACGAATAAAACAGATTTTCTGATCATTCTGCCAGGGGACATAATCCGATGGACCCACATGGATATCCCTCTGATCCAGCCTTGAGGCAGCCACCGATTGAACAGCCTCTGTTTTGGATTCTTTTTTGGATTTAAGGCGTGCCCGATTAAGCATATTCAGGAAATCGGTATTCCCCCCGGTATTGAGCTGATAGGTACGTTCCAGCTTAACACCCCTTTTCCTGAACAGATCTGTCAGAGTACGATGAGTTATTGTAGCACCCAACTGTGCCTTTATGTCATCTCCTATTATCGGAAGATTCTTTTCTTCAAATTTTTTTGCCCATACAGGATTTGAGGCAATAAAGACAGGGATATTATTTATAAAAGCAACCCCCGCATCGAGGGCACACTGAGCATAAAAGCGGGTTGCCTCTTCAGAACCCACAGGAAGATAGTTCAGAAGTATCTCTGCACCGGTCTCCTTGAGGATATCTACTACTTCTTCTCTTTCAGGTTCCTTTTCCGAAGAGAGTACAAAACGATCATTTTCATTATAGTCTTTCATGTGCTCTGAAAAACCATCCAACACCTTCCCCATCCTTACCTTTACACCAGCAAGGGGCATCACAGGGCAGAAGACGGCAGTACAGTTGGGCTTGCTGAAGATCGCTTCGTTGACATCTTTTCCGACTTTCCTCTTGTCAATATCAAAAGCGGCAACTACTTCTATCGACGATGGTTTAAATCCACCAATATCCCAATGCATCAAACCAATTGCATCCTGGGGTCTTTTATCCTTATAATACTGTATGCCCTGGATTAGAGAACTTGCGCAGTTGCCAATTCCAACAACCGCGATCTTTATTTTGTCCATATCACTGCAACCTCCCTGATTTCTTATGTTTACCATTAAAAAGCAGAGCTACACCGAACATGCCGCCCTGACATGGTCTCTTCAGTACTCATTCAGAGTAGCATGTCAATTTATGCCGCAATGATTATGCCAAAAGGAATCAGAATGGATATGGATTTGCAAGTCTGACCACTCCGCTTTCCATGGCAAACCACAAATTTCCACCATTATCCCTGTGAAGACTGAAAACCTGAGCCGCAGGTATGCCTAACTGCTTTGGATCGCTAATCCACTCATCTCCATTGAACTTAAGAAGACCCGTTTCAGATCCAAACCAGATTCTGCTCTGTGTATCAACCATTATGCTTGTTATCCCGGGCTGAATCTCCATATAGGTATTCCATTTCCCATTCTCAAAGCAGTTCACATCTTTCTCACCAACTGCTGCCCAGACAACATTCTTCCTGGAATCAAGCGCCAAAGCCTTCACATCGTTCCAGCTCAAGCCCTTTTTCATATCATGAAGTGTCCACTTCGCTCCATCAAAAACACTGATTCCCTTGTTGGTCCCTACCCAGATATCGCCCTTCTTCCCAGCCATAAGCGCCTGCACTTTGTCGCTCACCAGACCATCTTTTGTAGTATAGGTCTTCGATGAGCTCCCCTGGAAACAAACCAGCCCCTTATCTGTACCAACCCAGACTTTTCCATCTGAAGAAGCAGCCATACTGCTCACAGCATCGCTTGGAAGGCCATTTTCAGATGTGTAATTTATAAACTGATTTCCGCTCCTGACAGCTACTCCGTTATTTCCACCAATCCATACTTTGCCGGAAGCATCAGTTACCATGCAAGTTACATCACTTCCCGCAATTTTTCCCAAAGTGGGAAATTTCTGCTCAGCAGCCTTTTTCATGCTCGTAGAGAAAACACTCTCCTGAGTAGCAAACCACAGCACATCATTCTGCAGAGTAAAAGCCTTCACCGGTCCCGATGCAGAAAAGACACGCCACTCTGTAGGCTTTTCATAAACAATCGAATCCGCTTTCACATCATCGTCATCCTGAGCAAAAGCCATGAAAACGCCAAATATGCCTAACAGTAGAATACTTCTGAACATAGGACCTCCTGTTTGAAAAATTATCCCAGGCATTTTACCCGAACACTGAAAAATAAGAGAGATCAGCCTTCAGTGGCAACAGAAACTCGAATTTTCCCCATAAAATCCACACCTGCAACCACTTATCTGGAATGACGTGTACCTGCCGATAATGCGCTCTCAACCCCGAAGGCAAAACCTGAATTACCTGCAAGTACCCGGTAAGTCCAGTAATTGGCCAGCACTTTCTTTACATAATCACGAGTTTCAGAAAAAGCTATATCTTCCACAAAAAGATCATATTCCTCTTCTTTATTCCTGCTGAACCATTTCCGGACATTGTGAGGTCCCCCGTTATAGCTGGCCAGAACCAACACTATATTGTCGTTGAACTCATCCAGCAACTCCCGTATGTAAAAAGTCCCGAACCGGATATTGTAAAGCGGGCAGGAAAGAGAATCGTTTGCAAATGGGACATTAACCTTCTCAGCGATATATTTGCCTGTATAGGGCATTATCTGCATCAGCCCGATCGCTCCAACAGGCGACTTTATCACAGGATTAAAGATACTCTCCTGCCTTATCACTGCACTGACCAGATAAGGATCAACATTGTGCTGTGCCGCAGCCTCCCTGATTATATCGCCGAAAAACGACGGGTAAAGGAATCTGTAAAGCCCCAGCGGCATTCTCCCCTTTGCGGTAACAGGTATCCTCCAGGTCAAACGACGGGCAACCCTGTATGCTTGTGCAGGCGAATCACT
>DAOTAZ010000062.1:0-502 GCA_035382965.1 Chitinispirillaceae bacterium
CAAGCATCTCCTGCCCATGTATCTCTGAGAACCTCTTCCAGGCTGAATCTTTCGTTATCAGAACCACATTCCTTATCTCAGACATCCCGGATATCTGCTCAATAAGCAGATCCATCGCTGGAGAGCCTTCCTTTACTGCATCGGAAATGTAAACCGCCATCTCAGGCTGGTCCTTTGTCTTCTTCAGGATATTCTGAATATTCAACAGTCCCAGTGCCACAATGCTCATGAAAAACAGAGAAGCAGCAATGGAAACTATTGACACAAAGGTCATCAGTTTGGCCTGATAAAACCCTCTCACGGCTTCTTTCAAGAAATAAAAAACAGTTCCCATTTTTCTTCCGGTAGATAAAAGCCAGGATGATCAGATTTTAAGAGTACAAATCCGACCGTGAAATAACAATCTAAAAGAAAATAATTATTGAGCCTGGAATAAGAATCGAAGGATAATTCCGGGGAAAGCAGATCTGTCTCTGCCAGGCTCCGGTCGGTGCATCGGCCG
>DAOTAZ010000062.1:512-12568 GCA_035382965.1 Chitinispirillaceae bacterium
CCGGGGAAAGCAGATCTGGCATTCCTGAAAAAAATCACTGAACTCTTACAAATCCATTCTCTGAGATTTTCATGATAACAGCTTCGCTGTTTGTACCGCTGTTTTCATCAAAGGACACTTTACCTGAGAGTCCGTTGTACTCCTGTTTCCTGAGCAATGCCTCAGTAAGTTTCTGCGGATCATCTCCTGCCTCCCTTAACGCCTTCATCGCCAAAGAGGCTGCATCGTAGCCCAGTGCTGCAACACGATCTGGTTCAGAATTGAATCTGGCCTTGTAAGCATTTCTGAATTCCTGCCACTCTCTGCTGCTCTGATCAACATCAAAGCTTGTAGAGATAATGGCATTTCTTACATACTGCCTGCCATCCTGGATAGTCTTCTGGTTGTGCCATCCATTGGAACCCAGCATCTGAGTACGGATACGGTGAAAGATGACCTGAGGAGCAAGCATCACCACGTCTTCGACATCAGCGGGAATAAACAGACCGCCAACAGACAGTGTAGAATCTATATATTTAAGACTGTCGGTTCTGGAAATTTTACCTTTGAAATCTTGTCCTCTGTCAAGGGCAATTTTTTCGAGGTGACGATAAAGAAGCTTTGAGCGCAGTCTCATGAACTGGGGACCGAAATCGTTGGCACCCTCCTCAAAGTACTCCTCAGCAACCACTTCCATGTTTCTCTTCCTGAGTTCATCTTTGAAGCTTTCCACCATCAGCCTGCCGTAAGAAGTCTGCGGTGCCATGATTGCGAATTCTCTGATGTTAAGATTATCCATGGCATACTGCGCCACTTTCCTTCCCAGAACACCCATGGTCACATTCATCTGGAAAATATTCCTGCCCAGACCCGCAATACCGTCATCTGTTGCTGTCGGCGAGATCATCACGACCGGTTTACCGACCGACATTGCCGCACAGACAGTAGCCGTGTGACTTAGAACCGGCCCGACTATTACAGGAACCCTGTGATCCTCCAGAAACTCTCTGGTACGGCGGGCAGTCTCCACCATATTACCCTTTGTGTCAAGCACAACATCCTTTACATTCATCCCATTTTGCCTGTTAAGAAGCTCGATGGCAAGCTGGGCGCCCTGAACCACTCTCTTCCCCACTTCTGCCTCATCCCCTGAGACCGGTGCGAGGATTCCAATCTGCAGAGTCTCCCGCTGCCTCTCTCTGGCTTTAAGAGCAAGATCCCTCAGTGCCGGTTCAAATCTTGAACGGGGAAAAGATTTACGGAATTCCTCTGTCTGATTCTGTACTTTCGCGAATTGCCCCATCGAGTAATACCCCGATATTTCATAATACCGGATGATTTCCATCAGCCTGGGATTAAGCGGCATCTGAGCGATTTCACTTATCTCTCCTGAAGTCAAATGACGACAGATAATCTCCGTATTGGCAAGAGTCAATGAATCCAGAACGGGTGAAACCCCGCCCGCAACAGATGCAGAAAATGCCGCGATCGAACCGGAATACCTCTCCTGTCTGGCAAGTGCCACACCCTCAAGATACCATAAACGGGGAATGAAACGGGACTGAGGAAATTTCTGTCTGAACAGTGAAAAGAGCCTGTGCACCGATTCATAATCACCTTTTCTAACAAGCGCCTCGGAGATAAGCGGCACCAGTTCTTCTGACTCGTTACTTTTACCGTACTTTTTCAGGTAGTTCCGAATAACAATTATGGTTGAATCGTAGTTCCCCGCCCTGTAGTAATCTGTTGCTTTATCCAGAACAGTGGCAGCCCGGGAGTTTTCCGGTACAGCCAGCAGAATAAAGATAGTCAGACTCAGAAACAGTTTTGTCATGATCTACTCCAAAAAAAATCTGCCGAATTCGGTAGTATCTATAGATGCAATGTTATTTCTAAGTTTCTCTGCCTCGGATGTTTTTTCAGGTGCAAACTTTTCCATCACAGAATCCTGAACAAACATGGGACTGCCGCAGCGCAATGCCAGTGCGATGGCATCGGATGGACGGCAATCGATGAAAAGTACCGATCTGCCGTTTGCGACCTGGAGCCTGCAAAGGAGCGACTGTTCCTGCACATCGTAAATAACAACCTTTGAAAGCGTTCCTCCCATCTGCTCAAGGACAATTTTCACCAGGTCAATTGTGAGCGGCTTTTCAGGAGTAACATTTAGAGATTCAATGGCAATAGCGCTTGCCTCAAGTGGTCCGATCGGGACCGGGAGCGTTCTTTTTCCGCTGATTTCCTTTAATATTATAACAGGGGAATTACGGCTGGTATCCATTGCAAATGACGCTATTTCAACCTGAACCAGCATATTTATCTCCTATCCTGCTGAAGCCTTTAAATGCGTTCGCTCTTTTTAGAACTCCATGCGTTTTAGAAAAATACACTTGATTAGTCCCTTTTGCCAGTAAAACGCTCAAGTGTATTCAAAACCATTCTGACGGAAATGGTTTCTGTGTTCCCTGTACAGTTTGTGCAATATCCGGATCTCGCTTCGACTGAGTTCACAGACAGATGTTCCATTTTCAAGGTTCTCTACTGTTTTAATAACCGGAAGCAATTTATGAGCGATTATTCTGCCTTTTCGCCGCATTGAATGAAAAACCGGAGTAAACCTCACCCCTCCAGTCCTTACAACCTTTTCTCCCTGTGTACCATATCCTGTTTCCAGTGTTATTTCCGCCAGATGACTCATTCTTTGAACTGGAGATCTCAACCCCGCAGAGGTCAGTGATCCCAGTGAATAAATTATAACACCTTCACGTCCATCCTTTGTCCTGTACCGTTCCGACAAGTTGATTATTTGAGGGTGGGTACCAATAATAAGGTCGATTCCGGAATCCAGTAGTTCCCGTCCCCTCCTTACAATTCTCTCAGGTGGATAGTACTCAAATTCAATCCCCCAGTGATTACAGGCTATGATGAAATCTGCGCCTCTGGAACGTGCAAGTTCGACATGACAATAAATTACCGCAGGATCATAATCACTCTCGTGCAATGCATTGAAATTAACCCTGTTTACTCCATGTTGAAAATGACTCTCAAGGGCAATCCCATTTGTGGAATATGTATACGAAAGCACTGCTATATTGATTCCCCCGCGCTTAAAAACAGGAAAAAGATCCCGCTCATCAGGAGTCCTGCAGGCACCGGAATAAGCTATTTCCATTTTGTCCAGGAAGTCGCAGGTGGAAATTATACCTCCGGAGAGGCTGTCGTTAATATGATTATTTGCCAGACTCACAATATCGAATTTTCCAAAACGGCTGTCTCCCAGAAGCGGCAGAGCATAAAACTCCGGTACAGAAAACCTCAGGCGATTTTCAATAACACAATCAGGGTTTACCGCAAATTCCATATTTGCTATTCTCAAATCACCACTGAATACATCAGCACCTATCTGATCCCAGAGTCCCTTTCCACCCTCTCCCGTAAGATCCTTCCTGCACATGAGATCCCCTACAGCCTTAATCACAACAGGTTGGAAATTGCGGAGAGCTGTCCGCCCCGGATCAGGGCTCATATCTCTTGTGAAAATCTGCTCCAGTTCTGTCCCCCTGAAGGGTTTTTTAACCGGAGAGAGATACTTGGAGGCATAGTAGAGACGAAAGAACAGAGTTTTTCTCAGGGAAACGGTACTTTCGGTCAGAAACGGCCGTTTACAGGGAGAGTAAACATAGAGAAGCGGCAAAACCAGCGCAACGATTATCAGAATGCTGAGCGAAACCATCTTTATTCTGCGTCTATATCCTTGAAAGCCTGAATTCTATCTGTTTTATACAATAACTGACATTTGCCGGTTAAGACCGGCATTTCGGACCTGAGATCATACTTTAAATATATAAATTACTGGTACGCTGGTCAGCATTGACTAAGGTAGAAAGAAAAAAAATATTCCGCGGGGCAGGATGGGTGTGCGCGGGGAAACATGAATTATATTTGAACATTCCATGACAAAATTTGCATCCATAATTGAACGATTCCTGAACGGGTTAGTACGATTCCGCTCGCTTGCAATTATCATTGTTTTAGTATCCATTCTTTTTTTCGGGTATTTCCTTTCCAAAATTTATGTTGAAAACGACACTTTCAAGGCAATCCCGCCAAATCTGAAAGCCCAGATAGATTACACTAACCTGAAAAAGGAGTTTCCAGCTCCTTACAACATTCTTTTTCTCGCCGAGTTCAAAGCGGGGACTCTGAAAGAAAAGATCGATTCTCTCAATTCGTGGGCATCGGCATTTGCCGCAATAGAGGGCATTTCAGTAGTCAGCGGCCTCAACTCGCTTCAGATTCCGATAAAAGGAGGATTTTTCGGGGTATCGAGTGATTATCTGGTTAATAAAAATAAGGAATTCGACGAGGATCTGATTCGTCAGAGGATAAGAGAAAACCACGATTTCGCAAAGATTTTCATATCAGACGATGAATCGACTTTTGGAATGATCCTGGGGATCAAATCAGATGGTGACCGTAACGCCATTGTCGGTGAAGTGCTTAAGATTCTTGAACGCATCAACCGTAATCCCTACATAAAAAGCTATATGACAAGCGAAGGAGCTACATCCTTTTTTATAACCAGGGTAATGACACGAGATTTCAGCATCCTGCTTCCAGTCTGTTTCCTTATAGTATTTCTGCTTCTTTACCGGATCTTCAGAAAACTGCTCTACGTGAGTGTTGCGCTCGTAGTCAATGTAGTAGCTCTTGTCTGGACATTTGGTATCATGGGCATGCTGAATGTAACCTTTACGGTTGTCACATCAGTCATTCCTGTCATCCTGTTTCCCATAGGAGTTGCAGGCGCAATCCATATTCTTAAATCGTACACCCAGCACAAAAGCTCCTGCGGTTCTACCCTCAAAGCGCTCGGGCTTGCCTACAGAGATCAATTGAAACCCTGTTTTCTGGCCGCTGCCACGACATTTGCCGGATTTGCCTCATTTGTGTTCTCTGAGATCTCCTGGATTCGCGTATTCGGTATCTTTACCGGTATAGCTGTAATGTTCGCATTTGTTTTCAATATCGTATTGATTCCTCTTTTCATCTCATTTGAAAAAGGCGAAAAAACCAGTGTTCCTCCGACGAAAGATGAACTGAAGCTTGATAAGTTCTGGGGCGTATTCTCCAGATTTGCACTTGAATCAAAAGGATGGATGGTGCTCATCCCTGTTCTGCTGATTCTGTTTTATTTCGGGTTCAGAATGGTCAGGGTGGAGAGTAACCCCATACTGTTGCTTCCTAAGAACAACATGCTGAGGCTCTCAGATGATTTCATAAGCAGACATTTTGGCGGAACACGCTTTTTTTCAGTTGTACTTGAGAATAATGGGAAAAAACTGACTGAAATCGAACAGTGGAAAGAGATTGGTGAGATAACGAACTATATTGAAAAGCAGGATGGGGTTGGTAATGTCGCATCCGTACTTCCGCTTCTGAGCAGGATAAGCATGATGCTGACAGGAGACAGTATTGCCAGACCCGCGGTAACTCTCCTTACAGCAAAAAGCAATATGTTCGGCAAAAGCTACTCTTCACTTGTCAGCGGTTTCCTTTCAGAAGAGAGGCAGAAGACCCGCCTTAACGTGATCTGCCGCAGCGATGAGCAGACCAAAGCACTGTTGATCGCAGAAAATATCGAGAAATACATCAGAGAAAATCACAAAAACTGGTCGGTTCTGGTTTCGGGACCGGCGATTCTAAATGAATCGATGAGTACAGTGCTGATAGAAACTCAGGTCTCCAGTCTTATTTCTACCATCATACCAGTTTTCCTCTGCCTTATTCTTTTCTTCAGATCAATGCGACTGGGTACCTTTACAATAATTCCAATAATACTTGCAACTGCCACAATCTATGCCACGATGGGGGTGATCGGGGCAACAATAAATATGGTTACAGTTGTAATCATGAACACCTGTATCGGCATAGGAATAGACTACGCGATCCATTTTGCTTCTGCATTTATTTACCAGTACAAATCAATCGGAGACAGAGCAGAAGCGCTGAGAGTAACCATAAAGAACAAAGGAACGCCTATACTCTTTAACACCCTGGTTGTTGGAATCGGTTTTCTTGTTCTGATATTCTCAAGCTTCCCCCCTATCCGTGATTTCGGGATACTGGTGTTTCTTTCCATGGTAATAAGCGCAGGTTTTTCAATGCTGTTTCTTTCCCTGCTGCTTCTTAATTTCGGCATCGGAAAGTCTGTATCAGTTAGAAAGGAAATGTTATGAGACAGTTAAGAGTGGCTGTGATGGTCCTGGGAATAACCGCAATTCTTACCGCCGCCGGAAAAGACCCGATTCTGGGCACATGGTGTGTGGGTGAAGATGGCCTTGTACTGACATTTTCAGGGAACGATTCTCTCTCTGTCACCTCCAGGGCTGATGCCAGTGTCAGCGGAGCCGGAACATACAAAAGAAACGATACAAACTTCACGGCAATAGTGATAAATGACGGAATGGAAATGAAGATGCAATACAGATACAAATGGCTTGGAAAAGACACCATCTCAGCTCAGGCCCTGCTATTCACTGTAAATGGTGACCCAGTAGACTATCCCAAAGAATGGATGTCGATGGTTAGATGTAAAGGTCCGGAAACCGGAACAAAAAGTAAATAATTAGAATAAATTCTCTGTCCCAATAGTATTTTCTGGCAGGTCCTGAATAAACTATCCGGTTTAAAATTCGATGAAGATTACTTTTGTTTATCCTAAATTTGACAAATTTCTGGAAACCTATCCCGAATTGGCAGAGATGCCGGCTATAGCGGCAACCTGGTCTTACAGAATGCCCCCTGCAATGGGAATCCCGATTCTGATTAATCTGCTTCCCGATGATATAGAGTGGCGTGTAATCGATCAGAATATAGAGCAGGTTGACTACGATGATGATGCGGATCTGATCGCAGTAAGTTTTTTCACCCCCCAGGCAGCTTACGCATACGAGATCGGCGATAACTTTCGTAAAAGGGGCAAAACGGTAGTGATGGGCGGGATGCACCCGTCGATGGCTCTGGATGATACCGCCGAACACTGTGATGCCTTATGCGTTGGTGAGGCAGACACAATCTGGCTTACCATACTCGAAGATTTCAGAAATGGAACTCTGAAAAAGGTATATAAAGCCGAATGCGTACCTCAACCGGAAGAGATTGCCTCTCCAAAACCCGGAATATTTGATATCGAGGAGAAATACGACTGGCACGCCTCCCTTATATCAATTACCCGCGGTTGTCCGTTTGGATGTGACTGGTGCAATGTCCCAATTTACCAGGGTGATAAAATCCGCCTGCGTCCGATAGAGAAAGTTACACAGGAGATAAAGGCTCTTTCCGGAAAAGAGTTTTATATAACCGATGACATGGTGATGCTGAACCGTCCCAGAATCACCCGTTACATGATGGATCTCTGTGAGAGGATAAAAGAGTTTAAGGTAAACATGTTTTTATCCTGCTCCCCTGCGATGAATACAGATCCTCAGTTTCTGGATGCCATAGCGGCAGCCGGTGCTAAAAGCATGTATACAGTGTTTGCGAGTGATCCTTTCAGCGCTCGTTTCTACGCCCGTCATCCCGGAATCTGGCAGCGTACTATCGACCTTGTCAAACAGCTTGAGGACCGTGGAATCCGTTTCTTCGGCTCCTTCGGCGTAGGATTTGACACCTGCATGGAGGATCAGTTCGATCTTATCCTGGAGTTTTGCGAGAAGGCCAATGTAAAGACAGCCGAGTTTTTCATCGCAACTCCATTCCCCAATACCCCATTCTGGCACCAGATCAAGTCAGAAGACCGTTTTATCGAAAGGGACTGGAAAAAATTCAACTGTGCCAATGTGGTTTTCAAGCCGAAACACACAACCGAGCAGCAGCTCAGGGACGGCTTTGTGAGACTTTGGAAAGAGTTCTTCAGTAAAGTTGATTTTGAAGAATCACTGAGCAGCTTTCATCAGAAAATCGAAAACATCCTCAAATCGAGGGAGTTTTCTCAGAAAGTAAAGGATGCCGTAGCGCGGGGCATGAAGAAACATGCCATGTCATTTACTGATTCACAGGAGGCGCTGTGAGTAAAAAAGCGATAGTCACAGGCGGCTCAAGAGGTATTGGTGCCGCAATAGTAAAAACACTTGTGCGTGAAGACTTTCAGGTCGCGTTCAGCTATATCTCCAATAAAGAAAAAGCCGATGCTCTGGTGGAAGAGATAGAGCGTGAGGGTGGAAAAGCGGCCGCATTTCAGGCAGACGTTTCGAATTTCGACTCGGCGGCAGCATTTGTAAATCAGGCCAGGGAATACCTGACTGATGTTGATCTGCTTGTCAATAACGCCGGTATCACACGGGACAGAAGCCTCTTTATAATGCAGCCTTCAGACTGGGACGCTGTGATAAACACCAACCTTACCGGGTATTTCAATGTAACAAGGAACCTGATCGGTTATTTTTTCAAAAACAAGCGCGGATGTATTGTAAATATTTCATCGGTCAGCGGACTGGTCGGTATTAACGGGCAGACCAACTACTGTGCATCGAAAGCAGGTATAATCGGCTTTACACGCGCACTGGCCAAGGAAGCGGCGAAACTTTCAATTCCGGTAAACTGCGTAGCACCGGGATATATAGATACCGAAATGACCAAAGCCATCCCTGAGAAACATCTGGAGGAGATAAGAAATATGATTCCGATGCGCAGGATGGGAAGTGCTCAGGAAGTGGCAGATCTGGTAGCATTTCTGGCTTCAGAAAAAGCCAGGTACATAACCGGGCAGGTATTTGCCATAGACGGTGGCCTGACGGCCTGAATGGGAGCAGAAAATGTTCGATATACAGGAAATAATGAAAAATGTTCCTCACCGGTATCCTTTTCTTCTTATCGACAGGGTACTGGATTTTAAGGAAAACCAGTCAGTAACAGTATTAAAGAATATTTCAATAAACGAGGCTCAGTTTCAGGGACATTTTCCCTCCAAACCAGTCTTTCCAGGTGTATATATAATTGAAAATATGGCCCAGGCATCCTGCTTCCTGCTCGCTAAGTCATCAGGCGGTATTAAGGAAAACTGCGTTTACTACCTGGGCAAAGTCTCAAAAATGTCTTTCATGCAACCAGTCGTTCCAGGAGATCAACTCGTCACGACTGTGAACATTGAAAAGGTCTTCGGGGACAGTGCTGCTGTGGTGGGGAGAGCCACAGTAGATGGAAAGCTTGTAGCAAAAGGGGAGATGATGTTCGGGATGCGCAAAGAAGCCTGATTTTTCTATTCCGGATAATGCCCTGCTTTCAGAAATAATGACATTTTATTTCACAATTGGATTTCTACAGCCTAATTAACTATATTTACCTTTCTTTATAATTTCATGTTAATGGGATAAAAGTATCAATATGTACGAAAACAGAGTCGTAATTACTGGTCTGGGCCTGGTTACCCCAATAGGTACAGGTGTAAAGAAGTTCTGGCAAGCCGCCCTGAATGGAGAAAATGGTGTCAGACCTCTCCAGATTTTTGATGCAACTGAATTCAGAACCAAAACCGGCGGTGAGGTCCTGGACTTCGATGCATCGCAGTATCTCTCAAAGGAAGAGATAGAGGAGATGGGCCGTTCGAGCCAGTTTGCAGTTGCTGCGGCTAAGATGGCGATCGATGACTCAGGCATAGATCTCTCAAAGGAAAATCCCTTCAGGATCGGTATCAGCATGGGTACTACCATGGGTGAACCTCAGATTCTGGAGAAGGGAGTAAAGATTAAGTATCAGACCGGTGATGCCGGCCAGATCCCCTCCAACCTGCCAAGACAGTATCCATGTGCATCAATACCAGCTAATATCGCAAGAGTTTTTGGAATCAAAGGCCCGCATATAATGATTCCCACTGCCTGCGCTGCGGGAAACTATGCTATAGGGTATGCCTTTGATTTAATTAAGCGAAATAAGATCGATATGGCAATAGTTGGAGGAAGTGATCCGTTCTCAGGAATCGCTTTCACAGGTTTCAACCGCCTGCTCGCTACAACACCAGACGTCTGTCGTCCTTTCGACAAAAACCGCGCTGGTATGGCAGTCAGTGAGGGATCGGGTGTGCTGTTTCTGGAACGGCTAGACAAAGCTATAGCACGCGGAGCAGAGATATACGCTGAAATTATCGGCTATGGTTTGGGTTGTGATGCCTTCAAGATGACAATACCTGACCCCACCGGAAGCGGCGGGATTCTGGCCCTGAATCGCTCGATCAAATACTCCGGAATCACCCCGGACGAAATCGACTATATCTGTGCACACGGAACCGGTACCGGCGAGAACGATAAATCCGAAACACTTATAGTTAAATCGGTTCTTGGTGAGAAGGCCAGAAGTACTCCGATGTCATCACTGAAATCCATGTTAGGCCATACCATGGGTGCTGCCTCAGCCATTGAAGCTGCAGCATGTGCCCTGATGATAAAGCATGGGATTGCCTTACCGACAATAAACTATTCCGAACCTGATCCGGAATGTGATCTCGATTATATACCTAATCAGGCCCGTCCGATGAAACTTGAAACTGTGGTTTCCAATGCTTATGCATTTGCGGGCAATACTTCCTCAATCGTTCTCAGAAAAATCAAAGGGTAAGATTCAAAGAATGCGATCCAGACCAATTGTAATAACCGAAGTCGGAACTATAAGTGCGCTGGGAATAGGATTCAGCAATGTCGCTTCATCTCTCAGCCAGCCGCCCCGTAAATCCTCTGTAAAGGATTTTGAATTTCATCAATTCAGCAGTGAGGTCCCCTGTTACGCGGTTCGTGATTTCGATCCGGTAGAGGTACTTGGAAAAAAAGGCCTGCGTAACAAGGATAACTCCACCAAATTTCTTCTTGGGACATTTGATACCGGCTTGAAATCGGTGATGGAGAGTACAGAGGAGGAGAATCGCCCTGGAATCTGTATCGGAACTGCTTTTGGCAGTGTACAGAGCATAGGAGATTTTCTCAGCGATTCGATTGTAAACGGTGTAAACAATGTCAATCCTCAGGCTTTTGCCAACACAGTGATAAATTCCCCCACAGGGAATGCCAATATCCGCTATACGTCCCGAAATCTCAGTGCTACCATTTCTACTGGTTTCAACTCCGGCCTGGATGCGCTTATCTATGCCTGTGACCATATCGGGATGGGATATCTGGACAGAATAGCTGCCGGTGGTCTGGAGGAGATTAGCTATTATAGCCTTCTTGGCCTTGAAAGAACAGGTATTCTCTCCAAATCAGGAGACTTGAGAGCTTTCGCATTAGACAGTGATGGCGTTGTGGCTGGTGAGGGATGCGCCGTGTTTCTTCTGGAAACAGAGGAATCCGCAAAGGCAAGAGGAGCTTCTATTCTGGGTGAAATAGCCGGAGTCGGCAGTGCTTTCAATCCTGATGCCAGAAAGGGTTCTTCCGGAACAGACGCGGCAGTACACGCAATAAAAGCAGCATGTGACGAGGCAGGAATAGATCCTGACGCTATTGACTTTATTGCTTCAGCAGCCAGCGGCAACAGGCTGAGCGATCAATTTGAAGCTGATGCAATCACCACCGTGTTCGGAACGAAAAAACCGGTAACCGCATACAAGATGTTTACAGGCGAATGCTACGGGGCATCAGGCGCACTCAATACGATGTGTGCACTTTCTGATCTCAGAAATTCCCGCATCAGCGGAACCGGACCAGCTTACAATACCATCGGTGACATCCCGCTGGTATTCGATACAGTACAAAAAGAAAGCACTTATGTCCTGGTCACGTCATTTTCATGTGACGGAAACTGTGGCGCACTGGTGCTTAAAAATGTTAAGTAACTCTGCAGCCGGATATTTATTTTAAACATAAACAATAAAAAACCTCGATCCAGTGAGGAGACTTTCGCATGAATAAAGAAGAAATCAAAAGCACTATTCGCGAACTCATTACAGACATCGCAGAAGACATGGATATTGACGAATCTTCGATTACCGATGATGCCAGTTTTATTGAAGATATGGGACTGGATTCAATGGCACTGCTGGAAGTGCTGGCTACCATGGAGAAAAAATTCGGCGTTTCAATACCGGAATCCGA
>DAOTAZ010000063.1:0-12463 GCA_035382965.1 Chitinispirillaceae bacterium
GGGAATCTCCCGGCTGCGTGAGGGAAAGGTAGTGCTTGATTCAGGCTATGACGGAGTTTTCGGCAGTGTGCGTGTCTTTGAACACTGATTTTGACCACTGATTAAACCGATTTGACTGATTACACTGATTATTCTGTTCCTAATACTGATAATCAGCCCCAATAATAAATACGAGTGAAGAGAGAGACTCACAAGAGTTGTGCTGACTGAGTGCAGCCGAAGTGAGTGTGGGAGAGATGACAAGAGAATATTTGATAAAAAAACGATGCCGATGCCGATACCGAATAAGACAAGGTCAGATCTCAGCCAGATAGTAGATGTTTTTCTTGTCGATGAAGTGATCGAATATCTCCTCGTTGTGAGAGATCATAAGGAAGGCGCTTCCTGCGGCCCGTTTCTGATCCAGAAGTGACAGCACTTTTTTGACACTGTTGAAATCCAGTCCGTTTAACGGCTCATCAAGGATAATGAGCTGCGGCCCCAGTACAAGCGTTCTGAGAAGATTAAGGCGCTGTTTCTGCCCGCCGCTCAGGTATGCAACTTTCTTTTTAAGAAACTGTGCCGGCAGCGGCCCGTCAAAGAGTTCAAGCAGCTTTTTCTTCAGGCTTTCACTTGTGAAAGACTCTTTCAGAGGCAATCCCCTGAAAGTCTCGAAAACCGTTGATTCCAGGTTCAATGCTTCATCTGCATGCTGAAAAACCATCCCGGCCCGTCTTCCCCAGATTTTTTTAGGCCAGACAGTTTTAGAAGTCTCCTCAGTGATATTTACCCCTCCAAGCATCATCCTGAATCTTTCAGGATAATAAATTCCCATCACTATCTTGGCCAGAGTCGTTTTCCCAACTCCACTGGGAGCCTTTAGATAGACCATATCACCTTTACGGATTGTAAGAGTTCTCATCGATCTATGGGAGGAATCCTCAAAGATGCCCAGAGTTCTGCCGAAAATCCTGAACTCCGGGTCGAACTGCAGAACGGGCTCTTCAGCGATCACTGATGTTCTGCTGCTTCTTGGTGACTCAAGCCAGTTCAGGTACTGGTCTGCAGAGAAATCATGAACCTCCACATCCGGTTCCTGAATACGGGAGAGTTCCTTGAAATGGATGCAGGGGAGGATGTTCCTGTGATTTTTGTAGATTTCACTTATAATGGAGTAGTCGTGGGTTATTATTAGTATAGTAAAAGGAGATGCCGCGTATTTTGCAAAGAGCAGTTGAAGAAAGAGATTTCTGTAATTGTTGTCAAGACTGCCTGTGGGCTCATCGAATACAAAGTATGTTGGTTCATCAATGAGCCTCTGTTCAAGCAGGGTATTTATTCTCTTGAATGCCATGGCAAGAAGAATTCTCTGCTTCTCGCCTCCGGAGGGACGATAGGGTTTGGGGTAGACATCGATAATTTTCCTGATTGCGGAATCGCTTTCTGTCTGCCAGAGATAGTTCAATATCTCCCTGTCATTTCCACTGGCAAGGTTACCCTCCCTGAGCTGATCCTGAATAGTCAGCAGGGGATTAAGATGTGAGGATGGCTCCTGGAAAACAAAGAAGCTGTTTTTGCGGACCTGTCTTGTCCAGACATCATTGAGATGTTTGCTGTAAGGCTGGCCATCTATTGCAACATCGAGTTCCTCATTGTCGAGAAGTCCGTAAAGAGCCTTGGAAATGACCGATTTTCCGATTCCGGATTCCCCGAAAAGAAAGGTGATCTCTTTCTGGTAAACAGGGTATTCCTGGACACGGACAATGCAGCGGTTGCCGGACCTGACTTCAACTGAAAACCGGCGCTCGCTCATAATCTGTGCCTTTCCGCGTATCCATTGGAGATATTATTGATACTGAAGAGTGAGAAGACAATCAGAAATGCCACTGTTATTCCTTGTAAATGCTGGAAAAGCAGTTTGGGGAAATAAGCGGGATGAAACAGGGTATATCCTATGGCAAGGATATCCTGTTTGCTGTCGATCTTTGCCAGAAGGCTTCCCAGAGTTACCGGAATACTTACCGGGTTTACATCGGTAGACAGACCGACTGAGATGATGAAATCTACGCTGCACTGGAGAAAAATGGCGCTTCCAAACACAGAAATCAGCTTGTTGAAGATATGGATCCTGCTGTTTTTCCACAGGATATCGAAGTTGATTATTCTGTTCTCAGATACACCGCAGACTCTCATCGCGTTGTAGAAGTCCAGCTTTCTGAAATGCTCGATCCTTTCGCGCATCAGGTCAACGGTCTCCACGAAAATAAACACGCTCATGCAGAATGCCATCACTGGAAACACGGACAGATTACCCCGCAGAATGCCTCTGTCAACTAAAGCGGCGATTGCTATATAACTGAAAAGCACACCTACTATCTGAGGTACTGAACGGATAAGGTTCAGGAAAAAGGTTAATGCTATATAGCCCGCGCTTTTGCCTTTTAACTGCAGATGGTGCAGGCTGAGGGTAGTAAGCCAGCCCAGAATTAAAGTTATACAGACAACAAGAAGAGAGATAGCGAAGGTGTTTACAAATCCGGTAACAACTCTCTTTAACGCGGGGGTATTAAGAAACAGAAGGTCCCATATTCCCACAATCGCCACCACAAGAATCCACACAGCCGTCCATAGGCGGTCTTTTCCTGAAAGGATGAATTCAAACGGATTATGCCTGTCTGTTTTCATATTTCATGTTTTCCCTGTGAGTCAGAATATCCGTAAGAATTTCGGTTACCTTTACGACGTAAAAAATTCCAAGGATGATAAATATCACTATATCATAGTTTTTATAGAGTATCTGGCGCAGCATCTCATAATTGAGGTATCCATGGATGTTAAGGGCCATCTCTATAATTACCAGCCCTGTAATGAGAAAGGATGCCTGTTCCTTGATCGTTGAGAGATACTGAAATTTCGCGTTGCGGAAAATGTGCTCGAAAACATGTCCCTTGAAATTCTTTTTTGGACTCAGGATTGATTTTAAAGAGATACCGTCAGGACGGTTGAAATCCCACGATGTGTTCAGATTTTTGACTATAGCTGTTTCAACGTATCCTTTGCGGCTTTCAGATGTTAAAAACGCGTGGAATTTATTGGAGTACATTACCAGCAGGCCATTGGAGATAACGGCCAGAAGAATCATGAAGATTATGGAATCAGTGTTGAATTCTGTACGCATGGAATAGGCGATCACATAGGCCGGGCTGAACAGAACGAAATACATGATGCCTTTCAGGACCGATCTGGACATTTTAAGAAACAAGTTTTGTTTCGGGGCGGATTTTCTGCGGGGTCCGTACAGTTTATGGTATTGGTGCTGCTTTCTCGATACAAATCTCAGAATTGCAAGTGTCTGGACACCGTAGTATGTGAGTATCATGACAAAAACATATACAAAAATAAACTTGAAAAACATTCCTCCGAGGCTGGTAAATTTACTGAATGAGAGTTGTTCCTGAAGATGGGATTTCTGAAGTTTCGCATTGAACTGATCTTCCTTGATTTGCAATAATTCTTTCGATGTAACGGCATTACGCTCTGCCTGATCCGGATAGAATATGTTCATCAGGTCCTTTACCAGCGCTCTCTGGAAAGGATCACGGATATTTGAAACGGGTACATCGAGAAGAGACTCGACCCTGGATCCCTTCTGTTTGTTTTCCATGGAGCGGCTGTGATAAAAGACAAACATGGCCAGAAGCAGTACTGCTGTGACAAAAAGCAGGCCCGACACATGTTCTATCAGTTTTGCTCTCACGCTTTCCTCTTTACACTCTTTTTAACCGGCACGGTAATCATTCCTGTCTCGGTCCGATTTCGATTTTTCCCGGTGTATAGCTGACTGTAAATGGTTTCCCAAGCAGTGACTGCTCAAGATCCTGAACTATATAACGAGTGCTCTGCTCAAGTTGTCCGATCACCTGTGACGGGCCGGAGAGTTTGCAGTTGATACTTTTCTTCTCTACAGTAACAGTCCATGAAGGAATTGATTTTTGCTGGTTTGTTACCTCGTTAAAAAAATCAAACATCGACCTGTAGGTATCATTTACAGCATCGATACGCTTCTTTACTATCTGCTCGATACTCGAGAGGTCATCGGATTTTACAGCAACCTGAGGTGCTGCGCTGGTGAGAAATACCGATGACGGTCCGCTGTACCATCCATAGCGCTCGTTCTGGCCCGGAAGCAGGAGATAAAAGTCGTTGCCGCGGCGAAATACCCTTATCACCTTCTGGCCGGCTTTAGCCGGAAAAGATGATCCTCCCGGAGATGTTCCACCAGACATTCTGATGTCACTTTTCAATTGGACTGTATCATTAATAACTGTGCAGTTTGTAAGAGTTTTCTGTAAGAATGCACTCGTTCCATCTCCCTTGCGCAGGAAAAATGTCCTTCCCTGATATGAAAAGCGCAGTGCCTCGGTAATCTGATCACCCATGAGTTCATTCCGGTTTATGATCTGGAAAGGAGAATTCGGGAGCAGTTGTTTTTTATCCTCTTCAGAGAGCGGCTGCTCGTACTGGTCAAAGATAGACAACTTGCCCGGCTGAGATACGATGACAAACTCAGCCGCGCTGGAGGTGAAGATCAGGGCCAGAAGTGAAATGATTACAGATTTCATCAGGTTATTTATACAAACAGGAAGTTTCCCGGAGCTACTGTCAAGCAGCTCCGGAATTCCTGCAGAAAGTACAGCTTATTTTTTCTTTTTCTCCTGCCATTTCTCGATAGTCGAGAGTTGAGAAGCAGTTCCGTAAAGGTCGATTGTGTTTTTGTCAAACTGAGAACTGAAATACGCAAGAGAAGGCAGAGAGAAAAGCCAGCTTCCAAGCGCGATTTTCTGGTCGATCTGATCGATATACTGCGCATAAGCCTGCTTGTCTCCGATCTCGTGAGTGGACATGAATCCGTAGATGTAGTCCAGTAACTGACGGAAATCCTCCTTTTCGGGGCTGTCCGCGCTCAGGTCGATTCTGAAGAAGTTCCGGTCAGCTTCAAAGGACTGCGGGTCAATGACCTGTTTGCCTTTTCTGTCAACTGTAGTGCGGAGATTGATCTGATATGTCTCAAAGTCGGGCTGTCTAAGGAAGATGTTGTACATATCAAAAAGGAAATTGCTCCTGTAGCCGCTTACTGCTACCAGAACCGCATCATAATTTCCTTTGCGGATCTCCTCATTCTGTACTGCGTTGACTTTGATCTTTCCGCCGAAGAGTCCCGGATCATTCAGTATCTCGACTAAATCTGCGAGTTCTTCCCTGAAATCATGGTTCAGACATGTTTGAATCCGCACTGTGTCGGGGAGAACCGAGAGATCAGGAGTATCCTTTTCTTTCAGAGGTGTAACGATCTCTTCCTCAATGTAATAGGAAGTGGTTGGGAACACACTGTAGTTGAGATATTCTTCGTAGTTATCACCCGCACCACGGTAATTTGCGATATGACGCTGTTGCTCTGTGCCGGTTCTGAAAAACCTGCGCATTACTTTCTTATTATCTATCAGATTGCGCAGGGCGATACGCTGCTCGAGAGAGAGGCGTTCGACATTATAGAAAAGAGCAAAAAAACAGGTTGCTATGCTCGATTTGTAGAAGTACTTCCCGCTGTCTCCCAGAATGGGGGAGATCGCGCCGAATGGAGTGCTGAGAAGTGAATTGATATTCCGGTTTTTCAGCTCGGTTGTAAATGTGCTGTTGTCAATATATGGTTTCAGGACCACATTGGAAAGCATTGAACTGTAATCCGGTGATTTGACAAAGTGAATACGGTTTTCGATTTCGCCGGCCTGAAGGTAGGGACCTGTTCCGGTTCCGTAAAAAGGAGCATCGATTTCTGAATTATGGGGGAGGATTTTAAATGAAAGCACCTCTTTTATGTCGCTCTCAGTCCAGATTCTGTCACCTCTGAACTGAAAACGGATCTCCCCGTTTTCATCCGGGCCTGCAAAGTCAAAATTCGGAATAGCCTGTGAGACGAGAATGTAGTCCGGAGATATGCTTCCGAGCTTCTGGATACGACTCAATGTGAATTTCAGGTCTTTTGCGGTAAAGGCAATCTCCTGAGCATTGCTGAGGGAGATTTTTTTCTTGTCAATTGTCACAGTGTAGCTGGAGTGCCATTTCCTGTTTGGCTTCAGCCTGATCACCACTATCTGACTCTTCTCGTCAATTGATATGAACTCACCAAGTCCGTCCTCATAGATAACTCCGCTTGGGTTTGCTGATACATTGAAAAGCCCGTCAAACAGCACCTCATCGAGTTTATCCGCGATTGGGACCGCACTTGGGACGTGAGGATCGATTCTTGGCTTCTGATGAGCAATGAAGGGCAGAACGATCTGGTCTTTAAGATTTTTTGCAAATATAAAGTAGTATGCTGCACCTGCCCCGGCTAATGCGATCACTATTCCTATAATTACCAATGCTTTCTTCATTGTGTGCTCCTTTCAGGGGTATCTCAGTTCTTCTTGATAATCGGCTTCTGTACCATCACACTCAGAGAATGGACCTTGTAGGAATTGTGATTAAAGCTGATTTCAAGGAAGTTGGCTTTTCCTTTTGTCATCTGAACAGGTGTTATCTGGCATTCATAGTTGTTTGAGGCGCTGGGAGCAGAGATCACAAACCTGCCCTCGTTTTTAAGCTCTTTTTTATTCAGGGAGATTTTTTCATACCACTGCTCGGTAGCTGCGTTTTCGGCGATCTCTTTTGGAAGTTTAATGTTGACATCGTAAACAGGGAAGTTTGCCTCGGTAGGTATATCAACCATAAAGCGCACTACATACCTGTTTTTGCCCTTCTTGTTGTCTGTGACCGGTATCGCGAAAACCCGTCTGTACTCCTTGGGCTTTACTATCCACTTTGAGGACATCGGATCAACCTCGGCTATGCGCTGTTTTATTTTCTTATCCTCACCTTTGTAGTATTTCCCGTGAGCAACAATCGCGCGTGCCTTTGCGATCCCATTGTCATTCGGTTTGGCCATAAACTGATCATAAAGGAGGGTAATTGCCTTTGCCGGAAATTCATTATCCTTCATAAGAAGAAGGTGCGCGACCAGATCTGCTTTCCGCTGGGCGAGCTGTTTCTTCGATCCTGAAGAAAATGTGACATCGTAAACCGGAAGGAAAACCGAGTCTGCGTAGAGAGAATCGATGTTCTCCAGGGTGTTTACATTCTCTTCCAGAAATTTGTTTATGCTGTATCTTGACACTCTGTCGATCCGAGTATAGAGTGTGTCTTCCAGTTCTTCTACAACAGCGGATTTAAAAGGATAGATTTCAGCGGGATTGAGGAAATTTATGTCCTCATGAAGTTTCCTCAGCCTGTCTTCAGAAACTGCCCACTGCTGGTTGTTAAGTGCTGTTGCGATTGTGTTCCTCTGTTCTTCAACCGACATCTTGTCCAGAGGACGGTATTTTTCGATCAGGAATCCAAGATGGCTGCTCTGTTTGAGCATCGCCAGCATCGTGCTGTAATCTTTCTGCCCTTTATAAACATTCAACTGCGGTACAAGGGCTTCGGCTTCCTTGTATTGGCCAAGCAGCTTTGATGTCTCATCGGTGAGTTCCTTTATTGCAGAGTTCAGGGCTGTGGCACAGCGGTATCCGTAGTACTTGCCGAAAGTTTCCTGGTCGAGCTCCACAGGAAGTCTGCTCTGGACAAGGGAGGCCTTTTTAGCGGCTTCTCTGAAAAAGTCATCGGAAGGCATCTCTTTAAGTTTCTGAACGACATCCTTCACTTTATCCAGAAGTTCTTTGGCAGAGGAATAAGAGGCACTTCTTGCATCGAATTCTTTTACAAACTTCTCAAGCACGGTAAATTCAGCAGGTGTGGTAAGTCCGGCTGATTTGTAGAGCATTCCGACTCTGTAAAGCTGGCTTATGAGAAATTTGTCATTGTCAAATGGCGCGGAGTCCTCTTTTTGGGAAAGGGACTGATCGTAAAAAGGAACGACTTCGTTTAGTCTGGCTCCGATCACCGCCTGTGCTTCGGAAATTATCGTATTTGGAAACTTCTCTTTTTTCTCGAAAAATGATACGAATGTATCGACTGATTTCACCAGTTCCGATGGATTTCCTCTGCAGGCGTATTCAGCACCGAAAAACTCCAGAACAGCCAGATAGTTACTCTGAAACTCCATCTCTTCCTCAAGATCGGATTTCAGTACTTTATAGTTCTCGTATGCTTCATCTTTACTGTTAACTATACTTTTAGGGAAAATGCTTTCGATCGCAAGCAGTTCTTTGTAGACTTTATCCAGTTCAGAGGTGTGTTTCTTTACAGTGTCTATGGCTTTGGCAAAGTCAACTCCATCGAGATGGTATCCTGAGCCAATCGACTTGTATGTGCTGCGGTCTACTTTGTTGTTTTTAAAAATCTCTTTGAATGTCTGATGCTTGTTTTCAAACTTGAAACGCCATTGCGGCGCATATCTGTATGAAAGCTGGAGGATAATGTCATTCTGAGCCTGCTCCAGGAGGAAATAGTATCCTGAGGAACTTTTGTGAATCGGAAACACACTCTGAGTATCGGTAACCGATTCATCTTTTATCAGTTCTCCGTATTTTTTCTTGTCCACCAGTTCAGATGTAAAAGAACTCTTGAACACGTTCTTCTGCTTCATGTTCAGCACGAGGTAAAAATTGTCATCCTGAGGCGGCGGAAATGCAAGGAAATACTTCTTTCCTTTTTTAAGCTCGAAAAACTTCTTGCCGCTTTTAAGTTCTATGTACCCGCTTTCAGCCGGAGAGAGTTCAGGCTTTGGTTTGAGTTGCTTGTACGATGAACATCCTGCCAATATCAGTAAAGCGGCTAGGAACAGGCTTTTTACCTTCATTACATTACCTCCCTTTAATGATAGAAATCCGGATAGAGTTAAAATATAATGACTGGAGCCGGCTTTCTGGTGCTTTTTTGTGAAATTTCATATTTTTCCTATACAAACGAAATGTTGACTGCTTAGGAGCGGGTTACCCGGTTTAACGTATTTTTCTGAAGGATGCAGTCTACAAAACAGGTTGATAATATGCAAAATTACAATTTGATCAAGATTCTTCAAAAGTTTCCTTCAGAACACATAAAAAACATCGATTCGTCTGTATGTTCTCAACTGGAGCTTTCCGGTCTTGCACCACGCTTCTGTGGCGCTTCAATCGCTCTGGCTGTGGGCAGCAGGGGGATAACTGATCTTCTGCCAATTGTCCGCTCAACCATCTCCTTTATTCAAAGGATGGGAGGAAATCCGTTTATCATTCCTGCGATGGGCAGCCATGGAGGGGCTTCGGCTCAGGGACAGAAAGCCTTGCTGGAAGCCTATGGTATCTCAGAGAATACTCTGAAAGTCCCTGTTGTTTCGTCAATGGAAGTAGTAGAACTGCCGTCGAATGGTCTGCCAAACCGGGTTTTCATGAGCAAGCCGGCTTTTGAATCTGATGGTGTGATTCTTATTAACAGAATAAAACCGCATACAGACTTCCATGGAAGATATGAGAGTGGACTGGTAAAGATGTCTGTGATCGGGCTTGGGAAACATGCTCAGGCAATGGAAATTCACAAGTTTGGAGTGCTTGGGTTAAAGGAACTGATCCCTCAGACAGCAGAAAGAGTACTCTCGACAGGAAAGATCTTGCTGGGATTGGGAATAGTTGAGAACTCCTGTGACCGGGCTGTACATATAGAGGCCATTCCTCATGACCGCATACTGGAGCGCGAACCTGAACTTCTTGACCTGGCAAGACTCAATATGCCTTCACTGCCCCTTGAGGATATCGATGTGCTGATTGTGGACAGATCGGGCAAAGATATAAGCGGCGTAGGGATGGATCCCTGGATAATCGGCAGGATGAGAATAAATGGAGAACCGGAACCATCTTCTCCCCGCATTAAGAGTATCTTTGTGGCAGATCTTACCGAAAAATCACTGGGAAACGCGCTGGGGATCGGTCTGGCGGATGTAATCTCAAGGAGATTATTTAATAAAATCAATTTTGACGAGACATATGAGAATGCCTTTACAAGCACTTTTCTTGAGCGGGCAAAAATCCCTGTAATCGCCGAAAATGACCGCAAAGGACTTGAGTTTGCATTAAGGAACTGTGGTGCTGTCTCTCTGGAAGAAGCCAGAATAGTGCGTATCAGAGACACTCTTCATATCGATCAGCTTTACGTCTCTCCAAACATCTGGGATACTCTGAAGACAAACGGAAAGATTGAACTGATTTCCGGACCCTGCAGACTTTTTGAGGGCGAGAGGCTGAGTTCATTTTAAAACTATGAGCGAATTGATCGTTATTTCTGATGACTTGACCGGTGCTGTAGATACCGGTGTACAGTTCGTAAAACACGGCATTGCCTCAGTCGTGACCGGTATTGAGTACCTGAGAGAATGTACCCTCTGGAGTGATTTCAGTGTGATCGTCGTAAACACGGAATCCCGCCACGCATCTCCCTGTGAGTCCGCTTCGATTGTCAGAACAGTCTCAGAAGAGGCTGTCAGGAGAGGTGTGAGATGGTTCTACAAAAAAACCGATTCAACTTTACGGGGCAATATCGGATCGGAGATAGATGCCCTGATGAGAGCTGCCGGATACGACAGGCTGATGTTCATTCCGGCTTTCCCGGATGCGGGAAGAACTGTGACAGACGGCTCCCTCTTTGTGAATGGAGTGCCGCTGCAGGAAACCTCATATGCAAACGATCCCTTGAACCCTGTCCGCTCCAACTTTATCCCTGATATTTTGAGGGATCAGACTGATTTTAATCTGCACCTGGTTCCTGTGGCTGTACTGGGAGAGGGGGGGGGGAAATTGTTGAAAAAAAAGGGGATCTTCATCTTTGATGCTGCCGGTAATGATGACCTGAATAGAATCCGGGAATTCCTGGAGAAAAACTCTTTACTTCATTTCTGCGCAGGCCCGGCAGTTTTCGCTTCTCTTATAGCTCAATCCACTGCTCTGAACAGGAGGGAAACAGTCTGCTATGAGCCGGGTTCACCTTTACTGATCGTGAATGGCAGTCTCAATGAGGTGTCCCTGGAGCAGTTGCATTGTGCCGCAAAAAAAGGTGTAAAGTGCTTCAAGGCTGATATCCTGGATTTACACGGAGAATTGAATACTATATCTGTTGAACAGATTAGACGTGAGCTCATGGAGGACAGAACCGTTATTCTTACAAGTGCACTGGAGCCCGGGGATGCTTTATCCGGAGAGTGTGTTTTCAGGAGAGTCGGAGAGGTTTTAGGCTATTTAACAAAAAAGATTATTGAACAGCGGGATGACATAACAGTCGCAGTTTTCGGCGGTGATACGGCAAGTGCTGTTTCTCTGGCTCTGAGTTTAAACTATCTTGTCCCTGTATCGGATATTTCACCAGGATTGACATTCTGTATGGGATCAGCAGGGGAGCGGAAAATCCCGTTTATCAGTAAGTCCGGAGGATTTGGCGGTCGGGATATCATCAGTGAGCTTCAGGAGCTTGTTTCCGAGGGGCAGAGGGCCGAGGACAGATTGCATGTGCAGTAATCTGCACTGTTCAGTGTTTGATTCATAAATTTACTTAATGGAACTCTGATTGCTGTATTAAACTGCAAACGATTGAAGATTTATTGTTTGCAGGGATAGATGATCCACAGTTGGATATCAGGCAGGAGATGTAAAATCTCGACAAACAGCCATAAATAAAGTATTATTTTAATCCATCTCACTGCACTGCCTGGACAGAGTGAATTTTGTGCCTCAATTAACGTAATATTCGGGGATTTTCTATGAACCGTTCATCGGGCCTGTTTTTACATCCTACATCGTTGCCATCAGGGTTTGGGGTTGGAGACCTTGGAGTCTCTGCATACAGATGGATTGATATGCTTTCGGCAATGAAACAATCCTTCTGGCAGGTATGTCCACTTGGGCCTACCGGTTACGGTGACTCACCCTACCAGAGTTTCAGCTCTTTTGCCGGCAACCATCTTCTTATCTCTCCAGAGAAACTGAAAGAATCCGGTCTTCTGGAACAGAGTGAATTAGATGAGTTTCCATCGCTTCCTCAGAACCGGGTTGATTTTGGTTCGGTTATAATCGAAAAAGAAAAATTGTTCAGAAAAGCTTATGCCCGTTTTGATGATACCAGAGAATTCAGTGAGTTTTGTGACCGGGAGAAGTACTGGCTTGATGATTATGCACTTTTCAGAGTCCTTAAAGATAAAAACGGAGGTTTGCCGTGGTATTCCTGGGAGCCATCACTGAAACTTCGTTTTCCCGCTGCTCTTGAAGAAGTGCTTAACGCGGAACGCAGATCTGTAAGATACCACAAATTCCTTCAGTTCATGTTTCATGAGCAGTGGATGGAGCTTAAGAGGTATGCTAACGGAAAAGGCATCGGCATTATTGGGGACATTCCATATTATACTGCCTATGACAGCTCCGATGTATGGGCGTGGCCTGAGCTTTTCGAGCTTGACGAAAACGGAAAGCCGCTCAGGGTGGCC
>DAOTAZ010000064.1:0-3767 GCA_035382965.1 Chitinispirillaceae bacterium
TTATTTGCCAATTAGCAAATTACGGAACAGTTCAGACCAGCCCGAATGAGTCAGCTACTTCCGCTGTAATCCGTGAAGCACAGCGGCTGGGCCTCTCAGTGCCAAATACAGATCTGGTCGTTTATATCGATATTGGCGACAGTCTCCATTTTGGAAATAAACAGGAAGCAGGAAGACGGCTGGCACTTCCTGCCAGAGCTAAAGTTTACGGTGAATCGAACCTGGTTTATTCAGGACCGCTGTTTATCGAAAAGTTTATCGACGGGTCAAAAATCCACTGCCGCTTTATACATACCGGAGGAGGATTACAGGCGAAATCAGGAGAGTTAAAAGGATTTGCTATTGCCGGCTCTGATAAGAATTTTGTATGGGCAAATGCTGTGATACATAATGATACAGTAACAGTTTCCAGTCCATCAGTACCCAACCCTGTTCATGTGCGTTACGCCTACGCAGGAAATCCCATCGGCAATCTGATAAACAAGGAGGGATTACCGGCTTCTCCTTTTACCACCGAAGGCAAACAACTGTCAATTACCAGATACACACTGGCAACTTCAGTATCTTCCGGTGAGGGAACCATTTCTCCATCAGGAGGAATCTATTTGCCCGAAGATACAGTTACACTGTCCGCAAATGCTGCAACCGGGTATATCTTTGACCACTGGACAGGAGATCTTTCCGGGAGCAGCAATCCTGTTAAGTTAGTTATGGATGCGAACAAAACTGTATCTGCGGTTTTCGTTGCTGATAACAAAACTTATTTCAGCATAAATACGCATATTTCAGGATTGGGAAGAATCGATCAAGTACCGTCAGGAACAAGAGTCGCAGAAGGTTCTCAAGTCAGTTTTAAAGCTACTGCTTCCAAGGGATGGAAATTTGCGGGCTGGAGCGGGGACTACACCGGAACAGGTGAAGAATACATCATCTCCTCTCTGAATAAGAATATCGATCTCACCGCACTTTTTATCCCTGAGAATCTCTTCCTTTACGAGGCTGAGGACGCAATAATTACCGATGGTGTAGCTGAATCGGTTAATGCCGGATTTTCCGGTACCGGTTATGCCAATGTCGACAACAAAATCGGCTCATCCATAGAGATTCCAGTCTATGTGGAACATGCAGGCCAGAGAACTATCACTATTACATTTGCCAACGGTTCAACTGCCGCAAGAAGCTTTACTATCCATGTAAATAGAGAAGAAGTAATTGCTTCCCAGGTATTTGAAGTAACAGGCGCCTGGACAACATGGAATAAGAAGGAAATTACCCTTACCCTCGTACAGGGAGTAAACACAATAAAATTCACTTCAAATGCTGCCGATGGCGGACCAAACATTGATAAAATTGAAATTGATAATCAGACCTCGATTTCAAAAGGTTACTTATCCGAGAAAGCGAGTTTCAAGATCAGATCAGGTAAACTGGAAATTACATGTCTAAGACCGACAGTTCCAGTCAGGGTAGATCTTTACAATATAAGCGGCCGGAAAATCTCCTGCTGGAATATCAGATCAGATAACAATTCCAGAGTATCGCTTCCACTTGGAAATCTCCGTAACGGCAATTACATAGTACATATAACTATGGAGAACTCTACAAATGTTCAGAGGCTCATGTTTGTACAGTAACATAACAAAAGGAGATCAGCCTTGTATCTGAATTACCTGTTCTTCTTAACAGATAATTTAAATACAATTAAGAAATCAATTCTATTTCCTATGCTGAGATCGACCAAATCATATAATCAGGAAAATCAACCATGAAATCTGTAAATCAAAGTTCTAATCAATTCAAGGTAGCGGGACTTAAGAGACTGACACTCATTATAATTATGGCAGCCATTTCCATTATGGTCTGGGCTCAGACAAGTCTTAAAATCACTATTATCGGCGATTCCACGGTCTGTAACTACGCGTCATCCAAATACCCTCAGGCCGGCTGGGGACAGGTAATCGGACAATTCTTCAAAACCGGGACTGTGACAATCAACAATAAAGCTATTGGAGGGCGCAGCACCAGGAGTTTTTACCAGGAGGGGCGCTGGGCAGAGATTGTATCTACTTTACAAAGTGGTGAGTATGTATTCATACAGTTCGGACATAATGACCGGGATTATTCAAAGGCAGAAAGATACACTGATACCACACAGTACAAGGAGTACCTGCGCAAATACGTTCAAGAGTCCCGCGCAAAGGGTGCAATTCCTGTACTGATAAGCCCTATGAACATGAATGCATGGAATGGAAATAACGTGCGTGAAGTATTCTGTGAAGGAGCAAACAACTACCGCGGCGCGATGATCAATGTGGCAAATGAACTGAATGTCCCCTTTATTGACCTGGAGAAAAAATCAGTTGAACTTCAGAAACGGCTTGGTGCGACCTACTGCGCAGAATTTATCTATCTGGGCCTCGATGCAGGAGAGTATCCCAATTTTCCCGATGGATCATCAGATGGTACGCACTTTCAGGAGATGGGTGCAAATTTCATGGCCAAATTTGTCTGCAGCGGGATATCTGAGCTTCAATCCAATCCCGATATGGCCAGACTGGCCGCACTTCTGAAGCCACTATTCAAAGTAAACGTACTGTCAAACAAGGCAAACACCGGAATGATTACTGAAAGCGGCACCACTTTTCCGGAAGGTGTATCCATTACTGTAAAGGTAAAGCCTAATTCCGGGGAAAAATTCCTGGGATGGGCTGATCAATCGGGGAAAACCGTTACAACCGAGACCAGATATACTTTCCAGATGAGTAACAGTGAAATCAGCTATACTGCACTGTTTCAAGGTGGTACACAGATGTATTCCCTCAGCACATCTGTTACTTCCGGTGAAGGAACAATCTCTCCTGCAAACGGGGCATTCGCTTCCGGGGCAAATGTAACTCTGACAGCAACTCCAAAAGAGGGCTTTATTTTCGACCACTGGGGCGGAGACCTTTCAGGTAACAGTAACCCTGCTGTACTGACCATGAATTCCAATAAAACGGTTTCAGCATTTTTCATTGCTGATAACAAAACCTACTATAACATAAGCACTGCAGTATCAGGTCTGGGAAGTATCACTCAGGTACCCTCAGGAGAAAAAGCGGTGGAAGGCTCACAGGTTGTTTTCACGGCATCCGCGGGCAAGGGATGGAAATTTGCAGGATGGAACGGAGATTATACCGGAACCGATGCAGCGTATACTATCTCCACACTGAATAAAAATGTCAACCTGACTGCGCAATTTATCCCTGAGAACCCCTACCTTTACGAGGCTGAAGATGCGTACATATACCGTGGTGTCGCGGAATCTGTTAACGCCGGGTTTTCCGGTACAGGCTATGCCAATGTTGATAACCAAACAGGATCATCCATTACTATCCCGGTCTACACTGAGAGCGCCGGACTTAAAACTATCACAATTACCTTCGCTAACGGCACTACCTCTACCAGAAGTTTTTCTATCAGTTTGAATGGAGAGGAAATAATTCCCTCCCAGACATTTGAAAGTACCGGAGCATGGACAACATGGAAACAGAAAGAGATCTCTCTTACCTTGAAGCAGGGTGTAAACGAAATAACTTTCACCTCAAATGCTGCCGATGGAGGTCCTAATATCGACAAGCTTGAGATCAGTTTCCAGACTTCTGTGTCCGCACTGAGTAAAACTTCATTCAAACCCGCAGTACGGTTCTCATCCGGTAAACTGGAAATTACATCACTCAGGCCGGGGATACCAGTCAAGGTGGGAATCTTTGATCTCCATGGCAGGC
>DAOTAZ010000064.1:3777-10890 GCA_035382965.1 Chitinispirillaceae bacterium
ATTCTCAGCCGGACAATTAACACATCTGTGAATTCCAGAACAGTCTTTCCGGTTAATAATTTCGCACATGGTAATTATATGATACAGATTACAACAGGAGAAAACATACTGGTTTCAAAAACTTGTATTCTTGTTTATTAAATAAGAAGGGACGATTGATCTGTAAGGATAAATTAACACACAATCGTGTTTTAATTTATCCGGTTTCTTAAGGACTTTGGGAGATTCTCTTCTTCACAAATACCCAGACTTTCAGACCGGGTTGATAAATCCTGTTTTTCAGGGACATACATCCATACCTCAGTATTTAAGGTTTTAAACATATCCATTGCATCGACATCGGTTTATAAGCAATATTATATCTGCTTTCTGATATCCGAATCCAATCGCTTTGAATCAAGTTTTATGGTGTGCATCAATTTTCTGGAATGGAGAAACCATGAGACACTTTTATAATGCAATTCCGTTATTACTTCTGTTTGTTTCATGTCTTAACCTGTCTGAGGAGTATGGGACACGAACTGTTACCGTATTTTCCACCCAGGGAGGTGAGATAACCCCAACAATGAAAGTATTCAAGGGCGGTCAAACCTTCTTTTTCAATCCCGACAAAGATTATGTAGTCTATGACATCAGAGTAAACGGAGTATCTTACGGCGCTGTGAGATCTGTCTGGTTTGATCCTCTTCATGTGGATGAGACCTCAAAGGACACGATTGTCGCTCTATTCATGCCTGCTCCGGTTGCACACTGGTCTTTTGATTCTTCAAAACAAAACACTTTCTATGATGTAAGTGGAAACGGACACAATGCTGTCGATTCGAACAAAGCAAATCTTCAACTTGTAAATGGAGTAAAAGGCAAAGCTATTCACATGTCAGGGGATCAATTCCGGATCAAGGTTCCCGGAACAAAAGATAAGTTCGATTCTCCCACATTCAGTGTAGCTCTCTGGTTCAGATCCGATTCCTCGTTCCTGGCTTCAGCCAATTGGAAAAACCTGAAAAAGATTTTCCACTACTGTTCCGGCCATAATGGATTAATGTTAGGTGTCAATTGGGATGGTTTATTTGCATTTGCGGTAGACGGGCCTGAGAGCCAGGATGAGTGGCTTTATAGTAAAAGTATTCTGGAAAAGGAAATATGGTATTATTGTGTAGTAACCTACAATTACCAGGATGTAAATATCTATATCAACGGCAAAAAAGAGAATGGCAAAACAATGAGGAAATACACATCGAGTGAAGTAGATCTGGGCATTGGTAACACAGCTTACGGTGAAGATATGGGCCGGTTTAACGGATATATGGACGAGATCAGGCTGTTTGACACAGTATTGGATTCTGCGTTTATTGCTGCAGAGTATGAGTACCTGATACCTGAAGATTAAACTCTGCCCGTTTTAAAAGATTCCTGCAGGTATACTGCGTTAAATCAAATCATTGAAAAAAGCAAAAGAACGACTCATTGATGGGCTAAGTCAGAAAAAGACTTAGCCTTGAGTGTTTTCCTCTCTTTACGGGTTTTCTCCCTTTCCTCTTTTTTTAACTGGTATCGTAGTATAAAACTGAAATATTTCAGAGTGCGAAGCTGTTCAGCTATTGATGATATAATGTGCCTGTTCAAAGGTTATATCGATGAGCTCAGGCTGTTTGATACTGTACTGGATTCCGCGTTTATAGCTGCAGAATATGAGTGTATGAAACCAGAAGAACGATAGTTTCTCCTTACAGGAAAGAATATCAAATGTCCTTTCCGGAACCGATATTGACATCTTCCTGCGATACCGGTTCCGATCCCGATACAGAAAACCCGTTTCCATACACAAGAACCGG
The DNA here is from genome assembly GCA_035382965.1 of Chitinispirillaceae bacterium. Lineage (GTDB taxonomy): Bacteria > Fibrobacterota > Chitinivibrionia > Chitinivibrionales > Chitinispirillaceae > JAAYIG01. The sequence goes on from DAOTAZ010000064.1 coordinate 5,613, forward strand.
TTATACTTTTCGGCTTTTGATGTATAACTCACGATTTATCAATCAGTTACCCCGCTTACTGTATACATCATGTATACAAATTGTGCTTAGACCATGTCACATTTCTCTGTTTGTGAATAAGAAATGTTGTATTATATAAACATGCGGCCAATATTCCAATATATCGATTACCGGAAATATCTTGAATCATACTACAAGGAACAGAAAGAGAAAAACCGCTTCTTCTCTTATCGTTATTTTGCACAGAGAGCCGGTATAAACTCACCCTCTTTTCTAAAATGGATTATCGACGGGAAAAGGAATCTTACTCGTCCAGTGATAGAGAAATTCATCACCGCAATTAAACTTAATCCCAAGGAGGCAACTTACTTCCGCAATCTTGTCCTGTTCAATCAGGCAAAAACTTCTGAGGAAAAACAGGAACACTATGCAGTGCTTCGCTCCCTGTCAGCAAATGTAAAAGAGTCGATCCTTGCCGCAGACCAGTTTGATTATTTCTCGAAATGGTATGTGCCGGTAATCAGGGAGCTGATTACCCTGTATGATTTTCAGGATGATTTCAAGAAAATCGCTTCGATGGTAAAGCCGGCTATTCTTCCCTCAGAGGCTAAAGCAGCAGTAAAGCTTCTTCTGAAACTCAAGATGATAAGAAAACTTGATGACGGCACTTACAAACAGAGAGATTCGGTTCTGGTTGCGGACAGCAATGTCATTTCACTAGCCTTGCAGACTTTTGCCCTGTCTATGATCGATCATTCCAAGAGTGCACTGAAAGATAAGAACTGTAAAGAAAGACATATATCCAGCATGACCCTGGGCATCTCATCTGCATCATACTCCCTGTTGGCTGCGGAATTAGAGGCATTTAAAGACAGGGTTAAAGCAATCGCAAGCAGGGATGAGAACAGTAATGTTGTTTACCAGATGAACCTTGCGCTGTTTCCGGTCAGTGAAAGCATCGATTCACCTGAAGAGATGAAAGGCACGGCTGATTTATGAGAAAGTACCTGATTTTTGTACTGGCATCGATCAGTCTGTTCCGTTGCGGACCATCACCGCTTTCCGGGGGTGTATCTGATACAGGAAATATCCGCGTTTCTGCAGTGATGTATAATCAGGATGGCAGTTTTGCCGCAGGCGTTCCGGTTACCTTATGTCCCTCAGATTATCTTGAGCTACCGGATGAAAATCAGCATAATAATGAAAAGAGAGTAACAGTGACCAATGATTCAGGATATTTCTGCATCGATTCTATGGAACCCGGCACCTACTCCATCGAGATAAATGACAGAAAGTCCTCAGCATTTCTTTTCCGGATAAATCTTGATTTATCCGACACTACAGCCGACACTTTACTCTCCGACACCCTGCGCCCTTACGCATCAGTAAAGGGTCAGATTACAGGAGTAAACAATTCTGCGCCACTCCATTGCAGTATTTATGGCTTGGAAAGGACTGTAAAAGTGGATACATCGGGAGTCTTTGAGTTCAAGGATCTTCCGGAGGGTGATTACGTCTTTGTAATCACGTCTGAAGACACCCTGTTTAATGCACTGGTTATCGATGATATAACAGCTATTGCAGGAGAGCTCATCGAGCTGCCTTTTGTCTCCTGGACAAATTCCAGAAAGCTTATTCTCAATACAAGTCCCTCCGGTGCAGATGTTGCGGGAACTGTAGCAGAATTCCCGGTTCTGGTACGTCTGAACAGTTCCAATTTCGATTTCTCATCAGCAGCTTCCGACGGCTCAGATCTTAGATTTACAAAATCAAACGGCAGACAGCTTCCGCACGAGATCGAATACTGGAATTCTTCATCGGGTCTTGCGAATATCTGGGTAAAGGTCGATACGATAAAGGGCAATGACAGCACACAGTACATTCTGATGTTCTGGGGAAAAAACGGTGTTCCTGAAGTATCATCCAGTACAACGGTGTTCGATACAACCGATGGCTTCCAGGGTGTGTGGCATCTATCTGATCTGGCCGAGGAAAAAGCTGTGGATGCCACAGTCAATCATCATGACGGAGTAGTATCATCTGTTAAATCAACCGCTGCTGTGATAGGCCAGGGTGGTGAACTTGATACTCCGATCAGCTATATAACATTTCAAGGAACGGCTGACGGGAAGCTTAATTTCCCTGAGAATAGCAGCTATACAGTATCAGCCTGGGTTTTCGCATTGGATTCCTCAAGCGGCTTTATAGTAGGAAAAGGTAATTATCAGTATCACCTCAGGATTAAGGAGGGCCATTGGCTTTTCGCCCAGTACACAAATCAACCTTCCCCATCCTGGGAATCGACCACCTGTCCAATTGATATCATGACCTGGCATCATGTAACCGGTGTAAGGGAGGGAGAGCGCCAGTATCTTTATATTGATGGAATCTGTGTTGATTCTACAATAGAACTGGTAACAGGTGATTCATCAAGGATGACCGATTTTGATGTTGAGATTGGACGCAGAAACGATCCGTTACGTGAAGATTCACAGCCTTTCAGAGGTATGATTGACGAGGTCCGCCTCAGCAGCATCGCACGAAGTTCCCACTGGATCAGATTGTGTTATATGAATCAGAAGAATGAAGGAAAGTTGGTCAGGATTGTTGAACGATAGCAGGTTAGATTTTTTACAATTTTTTCTTCTGTTTATCTACAGGTAAGCATCACAAATAATCAGCAATAAAGTGCCGGGAATAGTCATTTCAATCCACTCTTTCAACACGGTTAATAGTAGTTCGATCGAGAATTGTTACTGTTTTCTCATTTGTTTAATAATGAGACATTTTACATTCTGTCACAACATATATTCAAGCACATGCGACAGAAACACCACAGTTGGTTTGTTCGCATTTTTAGTTACCCTGTAGTTGTTGAAGATCTCCTTAGATCTTTTGTACATGATGATTTTGTAAAAAAGCTGGATTTTAAAACGCTAAAGAAACTGGACCCAAATTTTTTCCCTTCCTCAAGAAGTTCACGTCATGCCGATTTAATCTACGAGATTAGCTTTAATGATCAGCCCACATATATCTATCTTTTTATCGAATTTCAGTCTACGGTAGACAGGTTCATGGCTTTGCGGATGGCCAGGTACATGTTTGAGTTCTACGATGAACTACGCAGAAAAAAAGATCTGAAGCTTTTTAATCCGTCGTTTTCAGTTCTTATATATAACGGAGAGCCTGCCTGGCACGTTCCGGAAAGATTCAGTGACCTTTTGTATAAATCCTCAGTGCCCAAAGAGTACATTCCGGAGTTTAAGTATTTTAAAATTGCAATAAAATGAGATTCCCAGACGTGATCTAGTCAGGCTGCGTAATACGGTATCAGCAGTTTTCTACATTGAAAACCACAATCCAATTGAGCTAAGCAAAAACTGGGATGAACTGGTTGGTATTTTGAAGGAGGTGATAGATAGAACCTGGGGAATAGAATCGTACAAGAAATAATAAACCGGATTTTTCAGATATATAAAATACCTGAAGATTCAAAATTAATTACAGATATTGATAGTTTAGGGGAGGTTAAAAATATGCTCGAAACGAAAGCAAAAGAGTGGGAAAAAGAAGTGTTAGAAAAGGGTATCGAAAAAGGAATTAATAAAGGAATTAATAGAGGAATTGAGCAAGTCGCTTTAAACATGATTAAGCATGGCGAATCGGACAAAAAAATCACCCTTTATACAGGTTTATCAATAGAGCAGATTACAGAAATTCGCAAAAAATCAAATGAAAAAACCGGTAAATAAAAAGATGAAAAGCCCCTAAAAAGAAAGGTCCATCATATCCCCCACCCCCAAGTTCACAACATGCCTGTGTTTTAACAATGTCCATAGAAAGCAGGGTTTTTGTATCCTCTGCTTGAAGAAAGGCAGTCTTCTACAATATCAACCAGGAAATTCCGTTTAAAGCAAATCGAACTCTTTGCTCTAACCTGTAAATAACACCATACAAAACAGTCCATCCCTTGTTCCATCTCTCTTCCATGATTAAAGTTTACCATGATGATGACGTCAATAGTTATTTTATTGTTTGAAAATAATTCTCTGTTAATTTCACTTAAAATCAGTCTAACGAATTTCCCTGGAGAAAAGATGAGATTATCCACTCTGCTTGTATTTCTTGCATCTTTTATCATTGCCCTGTTAGCATATTGCAGTACAAAGACCGAACAGACCCCTACCGGACCCGGTAATATGACAGATAAGGGAAGCGAAGTTTCCCTCGATAAGAAAAGCAGGGCAGCCAAAGCAGTTACTATAGAAGGAGCTGCAGGTGAAATTCTTACTATTGACAGCGCAACGGTTATTCTCAGGCAGAATAAAGAGGGAATCTGGGAGTCTCTTCCATCAGGAGCCAAACTCACTATTGCACTGACCAGCACAAGTGGACAAGCAACACTTCCTTCCGGAGCAACCAGGATAGCATCTTTTACCATTACTGCTTCAATAAACGGAGAAAATGCCGAACTGATGTTCATTTCCGGCTCGACATCACCTTCTTCACCAATGCCTAACACCGGAGCAAGCGTAAAGATCAATCTTTCAGAGATGAATATAGACCCGGGTACTGAACTCAGATTTTATAAGGTTTCAAACACAGACACTCTGAAATATGTAAGTTCATGGATTGTCGATGTACCATCGATTACACTATCTAAAAAGATATCTGGTGCCGGTTCACAGGATGCATACCTTCAGCCGGGTGGTACAGGAGAATATGAGTTTTTCTACGATCCCATCCTTAAATCCACATCTGCCACAATGCCCACATCCGGAGTCTATTGGAACACATATTCCAATATACCTGATACAAGCTATAATATAGGTGAAGTAGTATTTGACGGGCCATATTTTGCAGGTTATATCCACCTCACAGAGCCCAGTACCGCTGAGATTCTGGCTCAGGGATCGTTTGCCCCTGATGTCAATTGTATAACCTACAAGAGCCAACATGATGGAGTTCAATACTGGATGGAAAGGGTCCAGGAGAAAAATGGAAGCACATCTTCGATAAAGATCGCCAGTACCGCGGCCAACATTCCCTGGCTGACACTACACATGCATTCGGTCGAATCAGGCAGATGCATTTACAGTGTTTACAATCTCAGACCCGATGGGGGTGTTCATACTCCTGAAGGCACTGTCCTGGAAAATCCTTATGAAGATCCGGAGCTCAAATTCGGCGGAGACAAAGTCCTTATGTTCAAGGGTGATTACAAGCAGGGAACAGATATCAAATATAAAGTTCAGGAAGCAGGTTACCAGGTTTTTTC
>DAOTAZ010000064.1:10900-12418 GCA_035382965.1 Chitinispirillaceae bacterium
CAATGGTTTAACTGAGTTTTCAGTAGGTTATACCAACACAGGCAGGGCGAATATACAGGAAAACATACTGAAAAAAGAGAACTGGTTTGTTCTTGAAACTTATGGGAATAAAGGGACCTATGAATTTCGTGATACGGTAATCGTTAACATCGAATCCCACGACAATGAACAGACAGTTTCCAGCCAGAGTATCACAGTCAGCGGAACCATAAGCAACCCCTATGTGGACAGACCAATTAGCGACATGCTGGTAACCTGTACAAACGGATTAGAGAAACGGGAAGTACATGCGACCATCAAAAACGATTCTAATTTCACCTTTGATATTGACCTTTTCGATGGAATTAATGCTTTACCTATCACACTTAAGTGGCTGACAGAAAAAGGCAAAGAAGAGTATGTCACCAAATACAAAATAAGGACAAAAGGAAAGAAAGTCGATGGATTTATTCTGAACTGTGAACCTCAATGGACCGGAGTGCTCAATTTCACCCGCACAACCACCACAATAACCAGCGGATCTGACACATCTGTATGCGTTTCCACAGCCGAAATCAATGCGAATATCAATATAGATTTCGGCGGTTCCAAACTCTGGTATATCAAACAGTCACATGAGAATGCAGTAACATGCTCTGAGTTCGACAACTGCTACCTTTTCAGTGGCAAGAACAACGGTGCTGTTTCAGTTTCGGTAAGCGATGAATGCAAGAGTGACTGTGAAGGAGAATTACCGCTTATCACCATGTCGAAATCCCAGGGAAAGGCAAACTTACCTGAATATTTTGTCAGTATCGGGGTATCTTTATCACCCTGGAAAGAGGGAGATAACTCAACAGACCGCAGGTATCATCTTAAGATACACGCAGGATCACCCATTTCGATTCACACAGATCCCGATTGGCCTACGGGTAAAGCTGAAAGTTATGACTGTTTAACCGAAGAGTGGAATGAAAGTAGTTTTAAGATCGACACCTATATAGATCTGGATGATCCGGATATTCTGAGTTTCCCCAATGCATCGGAGTTGGAAGAGTTTACAGATCTCCCCTCATCGAGCAAGACTTGGAGTTTCACCAAAACAACAGTATCCGAGGACGGCCTGACGACAACCAAGTATAGTGCAACTTTGAGTGTGCAGCCGTAAGGGTCTTTGGGACGGACTGTTTTTTTGTTTTTATTTAGGGACGGACCATCTTTTTCAGGAGAGCATGGGACGGACTAATTTTTTCTTTTTTCCAAAGTAATATACTCCAGTATTAGTTCTTCACCACACAGAAGCAGGATTCCTGTTCTGATGTTTTTTATTATGACGGGATGGATAATCTTTTTATCTTTCAGCCAGGGACGGACCATCTTTTTCATTTGTGATTTTTCTTCGGCCTGGAATTTGCATCTTTTTACCACCACCTTACATCCATCCTACCATTTCGCCGGAGGAAAAAATGCCTCGAATGGCCCGTATAGAATCACCTGGTTCCCTTTTCCACATAATGGCGCACTCTATCGAGGGAAAAC
>DAOTAZ010000065.1:0-12384 GCA_035382965.1 Chitinispirillaceae bacterium
ATAACGACTCTGAACATAGCTCAGAAAATCTTTGTATAACTGCACCGGATACTCCTCATCACCCCACTGATTGTTGAAATTGATATAGTCCGGATGAGTATTAAGCAAAGCCATGCCGCCCTTCTGTACAATCCAGTCAAGTTTCTTCTTCCAGATATCAATCGACTGCTCCCTCATAAGTGTAAAGAGAGTGAAATCCTGCACAAGAGTGTAGGGAATCTCCACATACCCTCCCCTGGGACCCGGACAACTTACCCAGAAAGGAAATATCGTACCCACACCATCGGGCTGAGGCTCGAAAGGATCTGTATCAAAAGTGGAAAGATCATATAGAAGATCAAGCTCTCCTATCCACTCAAGGTTATGATGCATGGCGCCGGCCCTGAACCCCTGCGCGTTCCAGTCCCTCAGGTAGTGATTTATCCTCTCAGCACACACCTGAAAACTCATCCTGGAACTGAACAGTTTCCCGTCATGCCGCAGATCATGAACCCCCACCTCAAAACCCCTCTTTACCAGATAATCCCTCAGTGCAGGAGAAACATCATAGCGCTCCGGAACCAGATTGAAACTGGAACGCAACCCGAACTTCTCCTCAAGTGACGCCACCATGCAGCATCTGTCCTGCCCCATCTCCCGTTCCACATCATGGGTTAAAACCAGAGCAAACCGCTTCCCATCCGGCCACTCCTGCCAGTTTAAAGGAGCCACACCGGCTCTGGGATCTATAGGCCAGATATCTTGACAGATATTACGCAGGTATTCCACTCTTTTTCTACGCAGGAAAATCTGCAGCCTGCGAGGCATAAACGGCTTCAAAGTATAGTATAAACCAGTTAATGACATTTCCAATTCCTGACTCAGTGTATGTATCTGGAGTAAAATTCAGCTATTGTCTCGATTACTCTTTCCTGCTGTACCGATGAAAGAGAGGGAAACATGGGAAGAGAGAGAATCTCCTTTGAGAGCTGCTCGCTTACCGGAAAACTTCCCGAACGGTAACCCAGGCTGCGATAAGCTTTCTGCTGATGAAGAGGTACAGGGTAGTGAAGCCCGGTGTCGATCCCCTTCTCGGAGAGAAAGCCCTGAAGCATATCCCTCTGAGGAGTCCTTATAACATATAGATGATAAACGGAACGGGCCCATGATGGTTCAAAAGGGACAATAAGAGATGAGATCTCAGAGAGCATGCGGTTATAACGTGATGCTACAGCCTGTCTCTTCTGGTTCCATTCTTCCAGTCTCTTCAGCTTGACACTTAACACCGATGCCTGAATACTGTCCAGCCTTCCGTTATAGCCTTCCATCTCGTGGAAATATTTCTTCGCCTGCCCGTGATCGCGCAGCATACGTACAGTCGATGCTATCTCGGGATCATCGGTGGTAACCGCTCCACCCTCTCCGAAAGCACCAAGGTTTTTCCCGGGATAAAAACTGAATGCCGCTGCCTTTGCCAGCGCCCCGGCCTTTATCCACTTGCCACCACGGCTGTTGGAGTAATACTGCGCCCCGTGTGCCTGACAAGCATCCTCTATTACCGTAAGCCCGAATTCATTCGCTATCTGATTGACAGAATCCATGTCCGCTGTCTGACCATACAGATGAACCGGAATTATGGCTCTTAAAGGTTTGCCGCTCGATGTATGGATTGTCTCACCGGTGATATCATCCCTGAAACAGTTCTTCTCCAGGTATTCTCTCAGAAGCGGGACAGAGATATTGCTTGTCTGAGGATCCACATCTACAAATACCGGCGTGGCACCAGCCTGGGTGATCGCCTCTGTGGTGGCGATAAAAGTATTGGGAACAGTTATCACCAGATCCCCTGCCTTGACACCCGCAGCCATCAGCGCAAACCTCAGGGCATCGGTACCGCTTCCAACTCCCACCGCAAACCGTGTCCCGCAGAAAGAAGCAAACGCACGTTCAAATTCCTCCACTGACGGACCGCTGATAAACTTTCCGGAGTGAAGAATTTCACGGAAAGCAGAAACAAATTCCTGTTCCATTTCCCGATGCTGGGAATTGAGATCTAAAAAGGGAACTCTTTCAGCGCTCATCGATCCTCCTTAGAAGTTTTGCTGGATTTCCTGCAACTATCGTTCCGGGAGCAACATCTTTGGTCACAGTGCTCCCTGCCCCCACTATCGCCCCCTCACCAACAGTTACACCGCAGAGGATGGTGGAACCGGAACCTATCGAGGCACCCCTTTTTACCAGAGTGGGAATCACCTGCCAGTTCTCCTCGCTCTGAGGCTTGCCGTCAGAGTTTGTGGCCCTGGGATAGAGGTCGTTAATGAAAGTCACAGAGTGGCCGATAAAGACATCATCCTCTATCACCACACCCTCACAGAGAAACGAGTGACTGGAGATCTTGCAGTTTTTCCCCACAAATGCGCCTTTCTGTATCTCCACAAAGGCCCCCAGCCTGGAATTATCACCTATACTGCATCCGTAAAGATTAACGTAGGGAGCGAGCCTGACATTCTCACCCAACTTTACATCAGAGGAAATCTGCTGAAAACTCATCTTCGACCTCGATTTTCATGATTGATGAATTACCTTGATTTCAAGTATGAATAAGGGTTTTATGGTTTTTATTCTTCCTTTACTCGTGTTACCCCGATAATGATTTTTCAGAACATTTTCACCGCACAGAATTAATCCCACTCTGATGTGATCTCTATCGGGCGGCCCTGATTTCTCAATGAACGGTCACACGCCTCCAGCATCTTGACCACCGCAAGTCCGCTTTTGCCGTCACTGATCGGAGCCCTGTCCTTCTCTATGCAGTCGATAAAATGCCTGCACTCAAGCTTTAAAGCCTCGGTTCCCTCAACCTTTGGAGCCCACATGTCCCCGGCCCTGTAACTTACCAGTATGTCGTAGATCCCCTGCCTGTTACTGGCCTCAACTCCCTTGTCGTAAACCTTAAGCTTCTCATCAGCATTTAGATCATTCCACACAAGCATCTTCTTCTCCCCACCGATAAGAGTTGTCCTCACTTTCACAGGAGAGAGCCAGTTTACAGAGAAGTGTGCCACGATATTGGTGTTGAAATGCACTGTTATATAGGCTATATCCTCCAGAGTATTTACATGCGACTGTCCCCAGGCGGAAAGCGCCGCGGGGGATTCGCTTATAAGGTAAGACATGATGGAGAAGTCATGAGGAGCAAGGTCCCACACCACATTGACATCGTGCTGGAAAAGCCCCAGGTTGACTCTTATGGAATCGTAGTAGAATATCTTTCCCAGCTCCCGCTCCTCTATAAGCTGCTTTATCTTCCGTACCGCACCGGTAAAGAGAAACGTATGGTCAACCATGATCTTGAGATTTTTCCTCTCAGCCAGCTCGATAAGACTTATGGCCTGCTGCGATGTGGCAGTAAAGGGCTTCTCCACAAAGACATGCTTTCCATTCTCCAGTGCCATCCTGGCAAGCTCATAGTGGGTAGAGACCGGAGTCACTATTGCCACAGCATCGATATCCGATGCCTTTATAAGCTCCGTGGGGTCGGTGCTTACACGCAATGAGGGATTTGCGGATGAGAGCCTGGAGATCACCTCTGAGTTCCTGTCACTGACACCAACTACCCTTACCCCCTCCAGGGCACTGAAATTCCTTACTATATTGGGTCCCCAGTACCCGTAACCGATAACTCCTATGCCAAACATCACTTACTCCTTTTCAATAGGCCCCCCTGGCGCTTATCAGGGCCAACGGGGTTTTTAAAATCAACTTAAGATCTGTAAGAATCGAACGGTTTCTGCTGTACTGAAGATCCATCCGCACCATGCCATCGAAGGTGGTGCTGCTTCTCCCCTCTACCTGCCAGATACCGGTTATTCCAGGTTTACATTCCATAAGACGCCGGATATGCCAGAGACTGTACTGGGCAGTCTCGTAGGGGATAGGAGGACGGGGTCCCACAAGAGACATATCCCCTTTAAGCACATTTAGAAACTGCGGAATCTCATCCAGGCTCGTCTTGCGCAGAAATCTCCCCAGTGATGTCACCCTGGGATCCTGACTTATCTTATAAACCTTCTCCTCCTTTATCTCCCCCCTTATAAGACGCGATACATACTCCCTGTGAAGCGACTCATCACTGTTTATGTGCATGGAGCGGAACTTAAGAAACGTAAAGAGCTTTCCGCCCTGCCCGACTCTTTGCTGACGAAAAAATACCGGCCCCGGTGAGCTAAACTTTATAAGAACAGGGATAAGAATAAAAAAAGGAGAGAAAAGAAGTATCCCCAGGGTGGCCCCCACTATATCGAGAACACGCTTTGCAAAAAGAGGAAACTTCTTTACCCTCGATTTGTCCGTCTCAGGATAGAAGGTAAGGAGAATCTCTCCGGATGAAACACTGTTACTTATCGGAAAACTGTAAACAGAGATCTCCACCTGCCCCCTCACCCATCCGCCCAGAACCTCCTCTATCTGTTTTCTGATTTTCGCAGAAATCACATCCTGACCCTGCCCGGCAAGCCCGGTAAAGATAACCCCTAAAACCCGCTCCCTCTCATACCATCCCCGGATATCCGTCTCCCGTACCCTCTCCCCCAACACCTGCATTATCTTCTGTATAGCTATCACCCCGGAGAAATTCTTATCCCTGAGAAGATCACTGATATCGATAAGTGCCAGCACAAACGGGGCTCCCGACCTCTCGGTCCTCTTGCGCTCCATAGTGAGCATCTCACGAAACCTCTCCTCAGGCAAAAAACCATAGAGACCAGGATTGACAAGATTCCCTGAAAAGGGTCTCCCGCCACCTACTTGCATACTTCCTCCCTTTACATTGGGGGATCTTACAGGCGTTTCTCTGATTTATTTGGTGAGCAAAAGGAAGGCCAAATAAATTCTTTTAAGAATTTATGTCTTCAGAACAAAGCAGGATCTATATCTATAAGCTCTCTTCCGCCACCCCTCCGTTAGCAGCGAATGTAAAGCCATCAGACTTACCATTCATAACACAGATAATCTTCACAGGAAACACTTTCACCCCTGTGCCCCTCCTGCGAAACAGGAACCACGTGACCTGGCCACCCACAGAGCCTTCGATTGTTCCGCTCGTTCCTGCGAAAACAGGAACCAAGTCCAGACCAGATCCTGTACCTGCTATCATTCATCATTAAATTGTGGAAATCCAACACTCTAAACATTTATCTTACTATATCAATCAGCTAAATCCATGTCACACTCAAAGGAGTATCCTTTATGGAGAAAAACTGCCTCTTCTGCAAGATAATCCGAAATGAGATCCCTGCTCAGAAAGTCTTTGAGAACGATTCCATGGTGATAATAAAAGATATAAGTCCCCAGGCTCCCTATCACTACCTGGGTATCCCAAAAGAACACTACCCCGGCATCCACGATATACCCGAGGGAAAAACAGATATTCTGGAAAAACTCTTCAGCTCCATTTCCGAATTTGTGAAAAAAGAGGGATTGGTGGAAAAAGGCTACAGGCTGGTAGTCAACTCAGGAGAGAAAGCGGGTCAGAGCGTAGATCACATCCACGTTCACATTCTAAGCGGCAGAGCCATGGGGTGGCCACCTGGATAATCTAACAGACCTTTGCCGGGTCTACCTCGTCTATTAAAACGTGCGTGCTCTGGTCTTCAGTATTATACCAGAAAAACAGAAGGTTATCCTGCATTGTAAAGCAATCCGTCAGATGCTCCTTGTGGGAACAGGGAAAAATTTTTCTGTGCCGCTTTGAAGCCTTGTTTATCAGACGGAGTTTCAATTCATCCATAACTCTTCCTCAAATGATTATTTATACCCCAAACTCATCAATAAGACCGCCTGCTCACCCTTGCAGATGCAGTGATGAACAGGCTTATGGTTTTTGAATTCCGCAGGACATTAGCACAAACACCCTCTATGCCTGCGGAAATCAGGAATAAATCACTGCATCTGCTTACGCAAAAATGTCGGAACATCCATATCGTCCTCATACTGGGTTATCACACTCCCCTTGGAAACATAAACCCGCTCTTTACGGATAGCTTCCTTCCTGAGAAACGGAGGAAATTCGATCGAATTGCCGGTGGAAGGCTGATGCGATGAAGTCTCTTCATTAACAGATACTTCCGTATGCTGCTCATTGATACTCTTTGGCTGCTCAACTGATGCAACCGGCGCCTCTGCCTTCTCCTGAACCTCTGCTTTTGAAGGCAGGGAAAGAGAAATTGACATCTGCTCTACACTTTTTTCCGCATCCCTTTTCTGACCCGGAAGCTTTAAAGCCATCCTGGGAGCAGTGTCCCTCTTCTCCATAGTTTCTTCATTGAAACCGGTAGCAATAACAGTAACCCTGATCTTGCCGTTCATGCTCGCATCGGTAACCGCACCGAAGATAATGTTCGTCTCGGAATCCTCTCCAACAGCGTCGTAGACCGTCTGAGTAGCATCGCTTACATCGTAGAGTGTCATATCCTCTCCACCTGTAATATTGATCAGTATTCCACGTGCGCCGGTAATCGAGATATCGTCCAGAAGCGGGCTGTGAATAGCACTGTCCGCAGCCATAACCGCCCTGTTTTCTCCTTCTGCATACCCTGTTCCCATGAGAGCGTCGCCCATACCCTTCATGATCGTCTTCACATCGGCGAAATCGAGATTGACCAGACCATGAACAGAAATCAGGTCAGAAATACCCTTGGTCGCCTGATAGAGAACATCGTCGGCTGTCTTGAAAGCATCGATCAGGGAAGTGCTTCTATCAACAATAGAGAGCAGTTTCTGGTTCGGTATCACTATGATTGTGTCAACCGCATTCCGCAGATCATCGATCCCCTTCCGTGCATTCCGGTCACGCACCTTGCCTTCAAAAAGGAAAGGACGTGTAACGACGGCGACCGTAAGAATTCCCATCTCCTGAGCGATCTCCGCCACAACCGGCGCTCCTCCGGTACCGGTACCTCCGCCCATTCCAGCGGTTATGAAAACCATATCCGCCCCGTCAAGAACAGAAGCGATCTTGTCCTTGTCCTCTTCCATTGCAAGACGGCCCACTTCCGGATTGGCGCCTGCTCCAAGACCCTTTGTCACCTTCTCTCCGATCTGAATCCGGTGAGCTGCCTTGTTGTTGTCAAGTGCCATCGCGTCAGTATTGACAGCGATAAACTCAACACCGGTGAGACCCGCGGAAATCATGCGGTTTACTGCATTTCCTCCGCCTCCCCCCACGCCGATAACTTTCATCTTCGCTACGGTATCAAACGTCTCGTCTAACGTGAAAACCATAAGCCCCTCCTGAGGTTTATTGTTAATAATTGGTGCATATTATGTTCTCAGAAAAATTCCTTTACCCATGATTTCATCTTGTCAAAAATCTTCTTGAAATTATCCTCGCCTCCAAGATTCTTCTTACCCTTCCGGTTTTTCATCTGCTCAAAACCGTACATGCACAGACCCACACCCGTAGCATGAATCGGAGACTTGGCTGCTTCTGTAAGCCCGCCGAATCCTGATGGAACACCCAGCTTTACCGGCATCATAAACACCTTCTCAGCCAGCTCCTGTATCCCCTCCATCATTGATGCTCCCCCGGTAAGCACTATGCCCGCTCCAAGCATATCCGCGTACTCGGTACGCTTTATCTCACGGAAAGTAAGGGAGAGGATCTCCTCCAGACGAGGCTCTATTATCGAAGCAAGCACTGCCTTGGAAACTTCACGCTGCTCCCTTCCGCCAACACCAGGCACACTTATATACTCATTACCTTTTACCAGCGGCGAATAAGCACACCCATACTGCTTCTTTATCTCCTCTGCCCTCTCTATCGGGGTGCGGATACCGATCGCTATATCACTTGTCACATTTTTCCCGCCCAGGCCTACCACTGCGGTATGACGGATACTTTCGTCGAAATAGATCGCTATATCGGTGGTGCCTCCACCCATGTCAACCAGCGCTACCCCAAGCTCCTTCTCATCTTTCTCCAGCACAGAGTAACAGGACGCAAGCGGCTCCAGCACAAGGTCGATCACCTTCAGACCTGCTTTGTCAACACTCTTGTAGATATTCTGTGCAGATGTAACGGCTCCGGTGATGATATGCACCTGGGTCTCAAGCCTCACACCGCACATCCCTATTGGGTCTTTTATCCCCTTCTGCTCGTCAACAACGTACTCCTGAGGAATAACATGCAGAATCTCCCTGTCCATGGGAATGGAAACAGCCTTTGCGGCATCCTTCGCCCTCAGCACATCGAGCTCTGTGATCTCGTTGTCATCACGGGAAATCGCCACAACACCTCTGCTGTTAATAGCCCTGATATGATCTCCGGCTATACCCACCCACACAGAGTCCACATCAACCCCGGCCATCAACTCCGCTTCCTCAACCGCCTTCTGTATCGAACGGACAGTCTTGTCAATATTGACAACGACACCCTTCCGCAGACCATCGGAGGGATGCACTCCTACTCCGATAATCTTCAACTCTCCGTTTGAATCGACTTCAGAGATTATGCAGGCGATTTTTGTGGTGCCTATATCCAGCCCGACAATTACATTCTCTTCCATTTAAACCTCCATCAACGATATTTCAAACACTCTTTTTCTTTTCCTGTCCCTCTTTACACCTAATCAGCCACAGACCGCACAATCTCCTCTTCCACCTCACTTCTCTGTGTCACATAGGCCAGATTCTGATAACACAGGTTTATTCTTGCAGGAAGAAAGTTTTCCGTGCTGAGGATTTTCTCGATCTCAAGCAGTTGATTTAAGCGCTCAACTATATCTTCTGTCCCGATATCGATCACCGATGGAACCCCCTTGAGCACCAGACGCACCATATAGTCATGCGAGAGGTCAAGCTGAGAAAACCTGGAAAAAAGCCCGCCGTCAACCTTCCCCGCTTCCCTGAGGAATTCATTGAGTCTCTCTGTTCCCTTCTTGTCAATGACTCTCCTGCCTGCCTCATCCACAGTGTCCCGCAGTCCGGAAACAAGAGGAAGCAGAGACACAGATCCATCGGGCAGAGGCAGAAGCACACCGTCCTCATCAACCTGCATAATCGTGCCAAAATTTACCAGCGCAACAGGATCACGCTCCGTGATCTCTATTATCACCCTGCCATAAAGCTTCTTTTTCAGCTTCACACTCTTAACCCACGGATCTGCACTGACTGCCGATTTCACCACGTCTTTCTTGATGGAATAAAGCTTCATCCCAGGCCTCAATCCGCAACGGGCGATTATCTTCTGCTCCTCTGTCCTGATACTCCCCTTTACAGATATTTCCTTTACATTTAACAGATCCGACTTCTCCATCCGGTTCCTGAACTCTGAAATCCCGATCGTCCCCGCATACAGCAGTCCTCCAGCCGCAGTGCAGATAACAAGAGCCGAGCCGATACGCACGATTGACCTCCGCAGCCCTTTGCGAATCTCCGCTCTCCTGGTAACAGCCCTTTTACGGGTGTTCGCTCCTACTCTCTTAGCCATTTAACGCCTCTACCAGTTTCACAGCACTCTGCCAGATATCACCAGCACCCATCATTATCACAGCGTCTCCGCTTCTGAGATCTTTCTGTAAAATCCCGACAAGATCTCCGGATTCCTCGACATATACAGCGGAACTGTGATTTCCTCTCTTCAGTTTCTCGACTATAAGTCCTGACGAAACTCCGGGAATCGCTTCCTCTCTTGCCTTGTAAATTCCTGTAACGTAAACACTGTCCGCCGCAGAGAGACTCTCCACAAAACCATCCATAAGCTCTCTTGTGCGGGAGTAAAGATGAGGCTGGAAAACCGCCACTATCCTCTTGTACCCGCATCTCCTCGCCGCGTCTATCGTTGCCCTGATCTCTCCGGGATGATGCGCATAATCATCAATAACGGTTATCCCCTTTACCTCACCCGCTATTTCAAATCTCCTCCGGGCACCCTGACACTTTCCAAGACTCTTCTGTATTACTTCAAAAGAGATTCCGGTACGGTCAGCCACCGCGATAACAGCCAGCGAATTGAGCACATTGTGCATGCCCGGAATATTAAGCCTGATCTCGCCCAGTTCAGTACCTCTTTTGTACACAGTAAAAGAGGGCTTTCCTGATGCAAAAGTGATATTTCCCGCTGTGTAATCACTGTCGCTCTCTATCCCGTATGTGATAACATTGCAGTTTATTCGCGGAAGAACATCTCTTACTCCGGGATCATCTTTACAAGCCACAACGGCTCCGAAAAACGGCACCCTTGCGGTAAAACTCACAAAAGCATCCTTGATATTTTCCAGACTTCCATAGCAGTCCAGATGATCCGCTTCGATGTTTGTGATCACAGCCACAGAGGGATACATTGCCAGAAAAGATCTGTCAAATTCATCCGCCTCAGCCACCATGATATTTCCGGTACCGGTCACCGCGTGTGATTCCGCGCCACGGATAACCCCGCCCACCAACACCACAGGATCAAGCCCTGCATCCTGAAACACCGCACCAGCCAGTGCGGTTGTTGTTGTCTTTCCATGTGTACCCGCGATACAGATCGTGTAATGCGCCCTCATCAGTTGTCCAAGGACCTCTGCACGGCGCATGGATGGAATACCATGTTCCGCTGCATACACTCTCTCAGGATTGTCTTCCCTTATCGCGCTTGAATAAATCATCAGTTCGGCTTCTTTCAGATACAGCGGTGAATGATCGTACTGCACCGCGATCCCCAGGGACTCAAGACGCTCTGTCGCGGAAGATCTCTGTCTGTCGCTTCCTGTCAATTGATGTCCGCGGGAAAGCAATACCTCGGCAAGAGGACACATCCCTGCCCCCCCGATTCCGACCAGATGAATTTTCCTGGAAAAATCCTTCATGCTTTCCTTTTTGCTTCCGCACTGTTTGACACCGGCAATACAGGCCTGAACTTTGGCTGCATCGTGTCAAGACGCGACTGGCTCGAAATATTTAAAAGAATACCCATACTGCTCATCATGAAAATCAGACTCATCCCCCCGTAGCTTAAAAACGGAAGAGGAACCCCTGTTGTAGGAATCAACCCTGTTCCCACACTGGCATGAACAATTACATATAATGCAATTGCAAAAGAAAACCCGAAAGCCATCAACTGGCCCATTTTGTCCGGAGCACGGAATGCTATTTTCATACCCCGGTACACTATAAACGCAAACAAAGCCATAATGATCATCAGCCCCACAAACCCTATCTCCTCACCCATTATCGAAATGGCAAAGTCGGTATGAGGTTCCGGAAGATAGAAGAATTTCTGTTCGCCTTTACCAATGCCAACCCCGAAAATGCCGCCATTGCCAAGTCCTATAAGCGACTGGTAAGTCTGATAACTAAGGCTTGATGTTTTTTCCGACATCTGAAGAAATCCGGTCAGGCGCGCACGCCTGTAAGGTTCCTTGAGCACAAGAATAACAACCACCGGAATCACAGCCAGAAAAAGCGAGGCCAGATGCGAAAACTTTGCGCCTGAGAGAAAGAGAATCGCCAGACCTGTAATGGCAAATATCATACAGGTTGAAAAATTGGGCTCAAGCAGAATCAGGACACACACGAGGCCGATTTTCAGCAGGTTTGCAAGAAGTACCGGCCACTCCCTGATCTCTGCCCCTGCCTTCTCACAACCCCTTGCCAGAACCAGTATAAGAGCCATCCTTGCAACATCGGAAACCTGAAAACGTACCGGTCCCAGGAAAATCCATCTTTTTGCCCCGTTTACAGCATAGCTGTCAGGAAGTAAAAGCACAAAAACCAGCATCCCGACCACAATCAGGTAAATAAGGTTGCTCAGACGTCCCCAGAGATGATAATCGACATTTATGAAAACCATGAAACTGACAATCGCTAAAACAGCCCTGGTCGTCTGACGTGAGAGAAAGAAATCAGATCCCCCGTAATTTTGCTGTGCAACGGCAAATGATGAGCTGTAAACAAAGACTATCCCGAACCCCAGCATGATAAGGAGCGCCGTAAAGAGACCGACATCCATCTTTGCCATCCGGTTGCTCATGATATCGCCCTCTCACTTACAAGTTCCCGTACCAGTTGCTTGAAAACATTCCCGCGCTCTTCATAACTGATAAACATGTCAAAACTCGAACATCCCGGCGAGAAAACAACTACATCACCACTTGCGGCACACCTTAAAGATTTCAGTATCGCCTCATGCAGTGTCCCGGCCCTGTTTATCGGAGCAAGCCCATCCCAGATACCCTGCATCCTGTCGGCCGCCTCACCGATCAGACAGATATCACTTACATGCTTTCTGATATACTCATTGACAACAGTAAAATCGCATCCCTTATCCCTGCCTCCGGCTATCAGATGAACTCCGCCCGGAAAAGCTGAAACCGCTACAGCCACCGACTCTGCAGTAGTAGATTTGGAATCATTATAAAACTT
>DAOTAZ010000066.1:0-12249 GCA_035382965.1 Chitinispirillaceae bacterium
ATACTCATACTCTGCATCGAGTCTTTCGTTCTGTTTGAGGGCACCCGAAATCACAACAGCATCTTCGTAGGAATCGCCACTGCCTCCGGAGAAATGTACCTTTGGAGCCTTTTGCTGCTGTTCTCCGACTTTTACACTCTGCCGACCGCATCCGGCCAGAGCCAGTATGATGCAGAAAAGAAGAAATTTTCGCATAATTTGATGTCTCCGTGTGGTGTGAAGGATAGCAGTTGCAAAATAATAAGCGTTCATGACCCAAAGCAATCAAGGTGGAAGATTCTTGGTTAAATCAGCAGTTAGAACAATGATGTTTGTTCTTCATAACGGAGTCGGTATCGGTATCGAATGCCCTTCATCCGGTTTTTTCTGGAAATTAATCCAGAAAAGTTTGTTCCTGAACCAAAGTCTCGATGACTCTTCTCGTGCTCAGTGACAACTCCATATATTGCAATTTCGTAGTGTCCGGTTACCTTATCTAAATAGTAACATTCTATTTAAAATGTACCTGTTTACCAGTACCCGCCCTTGTGCAGAATCCCCCGCTGGAAGCGCCCCCCATAATAAGGGGGATAAAGGAGGGATTTCCTTCCAGCCCTTCGATTCCGATGCCGATACCGATCAGGAAACAGACAACTCGATATTGCAATTAAAACACGGAAAAGGTAAATTACTGTATCTGCTCAAGAATTAGAATAAATTATGACAAAACCGCCAAAAGAAACCTCTGAAACCGGTACAATCAGGATAGCTTTTTCGGGTGAACTGATAAATAAGCGAGTAGCGATGCTGGACCAGGAAGTTGCTCTGAGATACAGCGACGGTATAAATCAAAACCTGGTGCTTGATCTTACAGGTGTAAGCAAAATTGATTCACGAGGAATCACATTCTGCATCCGCCTCTTCAATGAATTGAAGAAGAGAAACCTGAAACTTACAATTGAGACTGGCAAGAAGATCTACAACTTTTTCAATCAGGTAAATCTTATCAAAATGCTTGATATCAGATTGGTTGGAGAGACTTCAAACTGATCCGAAAAACGCGCTTACCGAATGCGCCGGTGCCAGACTCTCTACCTTTCCCTCCCTGACCGGAATTATTCCTACTGACACGAATTTTTCCTGCGGTGATGTGCGGTAAAGGGCAAATTTACTGCTTGCGCTGCCTCTTATTTCAACAGGAATTTCCCTGTCTTTATCAGAGGAGTTTACCAGCACAAAGGAATCGGGGTTACCGGAAAGATTTCCTGAAAAACCGGTGATTGAAATCCCTTTACAGTTGCATGCAACCTGACAGATAACCATTCCTGGCTGTCCTGCCCAGAAAAGCGGTTTCAGAAAATCAACAGAGGCAACGTTGGCAGATCTCTCTGTTTCCACTGGAATACTGTCAAGCAGTGCAGCGTTTATTTTAGCGCCATAGATATAGTTGTGAATAAGGGAGGAAAAAGAGGTATCCGCAACATCAGAATGCTCAAGCACTATCCATTCGGGGGTATCAGGCCGCTGCTGATGGATCAGGTCTATTGCCGAGCTTCTGCAATCCAGAGCATCTTCACCGGAAAATGAGCCATACGAAGAAATCAGATCCAGTGCTCCGAGAGCCTGAGGATCATCAATTATCGCGTCCACATAGCCCCAATCCTGGAAATTGATAATGCTCTCTGTCTCTCCGGGGGCCAGACCTGTCTGTAATGAACTTTTCTGCAGCATCTTTTTAAGGAGCTTCAGAAAATCAGTCACATGCTCAGGAGGCCAGTAAAGGTTGTGTAAATCTCTGCTTAGATTTCTCCCCTGCTCATCCCAGAGGTCCCATCTCTCTCCCTTACAGTGAAGCGATAGATATTTCACCGGGATCATCTGTTTTTCAAGAAACTTCAGCCAAGAGATCATATATCTTGCGTATTCAGCCCTGTGCAGAGGATCAAGATCACGCCCTGAAATCACTTTCTGCTTTGTCATCCATTCAGGAGGAGCGAGGCAGGTAGTGATTACCTTTAGACTCTGTCCTCTTTTCTGCAGTTGAGACTGGGCAGATGTACAGAATTCACGGATCTGTTCTGTGCCTGTGGTATGATCATACTCATCAGCCTCTACAGGAACATCCTCAGGGTAACGTGTATCAGTTTTTTTTTGATGCCAGGGATCAAGAAAGATACGTACAATGCCTGCTCGCAGACCATCACTGCCGAAAACAAACTCCGGATTAAAGCGGGCTGGAGCAGAAGCAAAGGTTCTGTATGTCACCCCGAAACCATCCCAGGGGCGCAGGATTCTGGAAAAATCCACATAAGCTCGAAGCATCTTTTTTCTTCCCTTTGTATTCAGAATCCACTTACGCTAACCCGGATAATCCGGATCAAAAAACATTTCCTCGGTTTTAGCCTGAAAAAAGACTCTCTTTGTACTGATCAATTCACTCCAGAATCTCCCTTCACTGCTTCAAAAAACACATACCAGTACCTGTGGTCATAAAATGACGACAATGCAATCAAAATGCCGAAAATCTCAAAAGGAAGGATTCAGGACTGGCCCTGTGAGAGCTTTCTCAGCATATCTCCAGGCCGCAGTTTTACAGTAGTCTTGCCCCTAACCAGACGATTAGAAGGAGCGTTTGCGACCTCATTTCCGGAAAGGTCGCTTAATGAGGTAAAAGTCACCTGAAAAGGAGATAAGGATTGTTTTACAGGCAGAACTTCAAGCACTTCACCAGCCTTAAAACAGTTCTTCACATCTATGACAGGCTCTCCGTTCTTCAGCATTCCCTTTACGATGCCAATCACACGCGATGCAGTAGGAGCCTTCGATGAGAAGACTTCCTGAAGAGTGGTTTCTCCGGCATAGAAACCTGTTGTATACGCACGATGTTCAACTTTTTCCAGCTCATGTTTCCATTCCGGTTTAACCTCGTAGGGAACACCGCCGGCAATCAGATCCAGTGCCTCACGGTAAACCTTCACTACAGTTGACACATAATGAATACTCTTGTTTCTGCCCTCGATCTTCAAAGAGTTGAGACCAGTCTTGAGTATGTCCGGAAGAATATCTATAGTACAAAGATCCCGTGAATTCAGCAGATACACACCACTGCTGTCCTCCTCTGCATCAAACCACTCTCCGGTCTCTTCAGTTCCAACCTTTACAGGAGCGATTCTGTACCGTAAACGGCATGGCTGAGCACAATCCCCGAAATTAGGGTGACGTTGATCAATATATGCCCCCAGAAGACATCTTCCGGAAACCGACACACACATTGCCCCATGGATAAAAGCCTCTGTTTCAAGTATCCGTCCTGATGTAATCCCTGTTATCTGCTCAAGAGTCAATTCCCTCGGAAGAATGACACGGCTTACTCCCTGTTTTTTCCAGAACTGCAGAGACATTGAGTTAAATGAGCCTGTCTGCGTGCTTAAATGCAAAGGGATTCCAGGAAACACTTCCCTGCAGGTCATTAAAACCCCGGGATCACTGATGATCAGAGCATGAGGAATACTCCCCTGCTCCTTGACCCGTAACAGCATTTCTCTGATCCCTGAAAGCTTTTTATCATCAGGCATTATATTGAGCGCAACATAAACCCTCTTACCTTTTCCTTCAGCCATCCTGATGAGTTCCGGCAGATCGCCGACATCGAAATTCGGGGAATGTGCACGTAAATTAAACTGACCAAGCCCGATATAGACAGCATCCGCACCATGGTCAAAAGCTGCTTCCGCAACACTGAAACTGCCTGCCGGAGCAAGAAGTTCCGGCTTTTCTGATACCATCGAATTCATAAATCACTAAGTTATTGCTGAGGCTGAGTGGCCGGGTCTTTTAATGGAGCATTCTTCGGTTCTGAGACCATGGCAACTTCTTTAAGCGCCGCATCGTAAGCTTCCTTTGGGTTGAGCCCAGGAAGCACTTTAACCACTGTTTTATCTTTTATAATGAAAACTGCGGGAATAGCCCTCACACCGAAATAGGATGATATTGCTCTGTGCACATCAATATTTACCTTTAAAAACATCACCTTGCCTTTGTATTCCTCTTCAAGCTCCTTTATGATAGGATTCAGCATACGACAAGGCATGCACCATGCAGCCCAGAAATCTACCAGAACAGGGATCTTTGATTTGATGATCTTATCAGCTATCTGCTGTGATGAGTCAACAATTACAAATTTCCCTGCTGAATCCTCAGCCGATGCATTAGCACTTGTGAATGAAACCGTAATGATGACAGCCAGTAACAGAAGTTTTCTCATATTCCCCTTTAAATTACTTCAGCAGATCACACACAGATCTTCCATACTAGAAATGATTAATATACACTACTTTCAGCTCTCTGCTCCATCCTACTGTACTGCCATTTTTCCTTTTCCTGTTCTCTAATACGTCTCTGGCGTCGAATTCGATGAAAAAGTTTTCAGAGAAAGCCCATTTCAGACCCACATTCATATATCCCTGACTGAAGCGGGCGTAATAGTTTGGCTTGCCCTCCACGGGATCTCTGGTATTGAACCCCAGGTTATACTCCAACACAAACGAGAGTTCATCGTTTATGCCCAGATCGATCCCTGCATCAAAATTCGGCCACTTGACAGTTTTAACCTCTTCCATGGAGAAAGAGAGAGCGCCATGAATGCCAAACTGAAGCTTTGTAAATAGAAGATAATTTTTACTCCCAGCCAGGAAAAAACCCGGTGATTTGTAGATATAGCCTCTGTAATCAAACTGTGATGTATCAGAAAGGCCGCCGTGTCCCTGATGATCATACCCAAGAACAATGCCAGGGAAGAAGTAATTCTCTTCGAAAATCCTGTACTTTACCAGAAAACCCGGCATTGGATTTCCTTTGGCATTCCTTCCTCTCCCCACAAACCCCTCTCCACCGTAACTCAGACCAATCATCAGACGATTCGTCACCCCTACCCCAAGTCCCAGATTGATTCCTGTACCCAAATCCGGATCTCCGGCAGGATAAATGGAACAGTCAAACTCATAGCTTCCCCTGGAGAGTACACCCGCAGTATGAGTGTCAATTAAACGCCTTAACTGCCATGATTCCTGGGAAAAAACCTGACTGGAAAAAATCAGAGCAAAGAAAAAAGCGCTTAGCGCCCCTTTTGAGAACCTTTTTCCCACTGAGTCTCCTTGTTTTTCCTCTGTAGTTTATTGCGCCGGCGGATTTCATGTTTTTTCCGATCGTGTTCTTCGTTTGTCAATGAAAAATCATGTGCCCCGCTGCCATCCCACTTCGCCACGAAATAAAGCTCATTTGTTTTTTCCGGATTTAAAGCAGCATTCAGAGCATCTTTACCCGGAGAACAAATCGGCCCTGGGGGCAACCCTGTAAATTTCCGGGTGTTGTAGGGAGAATTGGAATTGAGTTCGGAAACGCGAAGAGGCCCATTAAATTTCCTGAAAATGTACCTCACTGTGGGATCTGCGCCCAGAGGATATCCAAGCCTCAGACGGTTGTGAAATACACCTGCAATACGGGCCCGTTCAGAAGGAAGTGTGGCCTCTTTTTCCACTATGGAAGCAAGAGTGACAAACTGATGTTTTGTAAACTTTCCGGCAATCACAGGCTCTGCTGATAATGAATTATAAGCCTGTTCAAATTTTTTTAACATCCTCTTGATTATCTCGGCAGGTTTGACATCATCGGAAAAACGGTAAGTATCCGGAAAAAGATACCCCTCAAGTGAGGTTGCATCCAGTCCTATATGCTTGATGAAATCGGCATTATAGCAGAGATTGATAAATTCAGTTGTATCAATTGGCAAAAACTGTCTCAAACGGGCAGCGGTCTGCTCTATCGTCAAACCCTCCTGAATCGTAACCACAGTCTCAATAGCCTCTGCATTCATAAGACTTGAGGCAGCTCTCAGTACTCCTTCACCCTTTTTGAATGTTACCCTGCCGGCCTGAATTTTCCTGTCTTTTCCGCTTAACTTGAGCCATATAAGAAGAACCTTATCAGAGGTAACAATCTCTTTCTTTTCAAGCGTATCAGCTATTGATCTAAGCGTAGCATTGCGCGGGATTACAATCTGAATCTCCTCCTCAAGAGGACCAATTGGAAAGAGGAAATAGTAAGCACCCAGCATCGAGAAAAGTAAGATGATACCACCGGCAAAGAAAAACTTAAGCTTCATCGTTCCCATCAATCTCACAACCCAGATAATACTATACAGAACATAGCCGCAAATAACAAGCAGAAAAAGAATGCCAGTAAACCAAAGACGAAAAAGACGGCTCATAACAGACTAAAATAATACTCGCCTTCCCTCTTAAAACCTTTATCAGGCTTGCCGACACTCAATATGACGCACTTTTTGCTTACCTGTTTTTTATATCTGAATCAGTAATAGCCGGTAGATTTAATACAGGGGTTTACATTTCTAAACCCATCCTGATGTTCCGGAATCGGAATTGGTATCGAATCGACAGGTTTTCAGGTACAACAAAATTCAGCCCTGGAGAATTTGTATGACCAAAAAGATACTTATTGTCCTCTGGATACTCTTTTTTGCTGCAGTAACTGGATTATTAGTAAAGATTGTTAAAAAATCCAAAAAAAAACCACCAGAACCTGAGAAAAAAGGCTGGATAAAAACTGCCTTCTGGACAATTCTTTCAGCACTTCTAAGTTCACTTTCAAAACTTCTGGTTAAAAAGACAGCCAAATTGGCCAGGTAGCATTCTTTCACATGTATTGATTGTATCTGAATTATCTGCCGGGAGCGCAGATAATTCAGATACTGTGGCAAACAATTAAGATATTTAAACGCAATCCATTCTGATACTGGTCAATCCCGTTCGTCAGTTGGATCTCTTCCTGTACTCCCATTCTTTTAACCAGCAATAAAGTATCGGAGCCTGGAAAATTGTGGTCAGTTCCAGGAGCATTCCACCAAATGATGGTATTGCCATAGGAACCATCACATCTGCTCCCCTGCCAGTTGATATCAACACCGGCAGAAGCGCAAGGATGGTAGTGGCTGATGTCATAAGTGCCGGCCTCTCCCTTCGCGTAGCCGCCTCAACAGTCATCTTCCGGATTTCTTCAATCGAAGAAGGCTTTTTTCCATTGAATCGCTGGTCAAGGTAAGTGCATATTAATACTCCATCATCAGAGGCAATCCCAAACAGCGCCAGAAATCCTACCCAGACAGCCACACTAAGGTTGATAGTGTGGATATTGAAGATCTCCCGTAAATTGATTCCAAACAGGGAAAAATCCATAAACCATCCCTGCCCGTACAGCCATATCAACAGGAAGCCTCCAGACCATGTTGTTATTATCCCCAGAAACACCAGTGATGTGGTAGAGACTCTCTTGAACTGAAAGTAAAGCAGCAGAAAAATCAGAAAAAGAGCCAGAGGCAGCACAAGAGCAAGTGTCTTCTCAGAACGCACCTGATTCTCGTAACTTCCGGAAAACTGATAGGAAACTCCTGCAGGCAGTTTCAGTTCTCCGGAATCAATTTTACTTTTAATATAGGACTCAGCCGCTTTCACAACATCCACTTCAGCGTACTGAGGCTTTTTATCAAAAAGAACATAGCTGGTAAGAAATGTCTCCTCCCCCTTTATCATGTCCGGCCCGCGCCTGTATGAAACTGATGCAATCTGTCCTAATGGAATCTGAGCACCATCTATCGCAGGGACAAGTATCCTTTGAAGTGTCTCAGGATTATCCCTCAATTCTCTTGGATAACGTACCCTCACCCCATACCTTTCACGCCCCTCTATAGTGCTGGTAATCCCTTTCCCCCCTGCAGCAATCTCGATTACATTCTGAACATCCTCGATTCTAAGCCCGTAGCGGCCGATTGCCTCCCTGTCAATATTTATCTCCAGATAAGGTTTACCCGCGATCCTGTCGGCAATCACTGCAGATGGTTCAACCAGCGGAACTTCTTTCAACAGTTCCCCCAGCTTTATCCCCACCTCTTCAATAGCCTCCAGTGATGGACCCTTTACTTTGATACCCATTGGAGCCCTCATACCGCTCTGAAGCATCACTATTCTGGCTGCAATAGGCTGCAACCGGGGAGCACTGGTGACACCTGTCATCTTTGCTGCTTTCACAATCTCTTCCCAGATCTGATCCATATGCCGTATCTCAGGTCTCCATTGACGAAATGGTTTTCCACCCTTATCTGGAATCAGTCTGCCTTTTTCATCAAGAACAAACTCCTTTTTCTTTTTGTCATATTTGTATCTCACTCTCCTGCCGGCCTGGTCGAGAATGTATTCAGGTTTCACAGTTATTACAGTTTCGAACATGGAAGTTGGAGCCGGATCAAGAGCGCTCTCCACCCGTCCGATTTTCCCAACTACACTCTCCACCTCGGGAATCGCCTTGATAAACACATTCTGCTGATTCATGATCTCCTGTGACGCACCAAGCGAAAGATGTGGCATTACAGTTGGCATGTAAAGAAACGATCCCTCGTCAAGGGGAGGCATGTATTCCTTGCCCAGTCCCGGGAATGCATGGGCCAGAGCCACAACAGGTCTGGTATGACTGATAAATTCCGGCAGGAAAAAGAAAACCCTGGAAAAACCCAGCCACACACATGCTCCTGTCAACACAATTAAAAAAACCGGCAGAACAAATGCATATTTTCTCTCTAAAAACCAGGACAGAAACCGGGGATAGTACTTTCCAAACTGTGAAAACAACCCCATTAATCCTCCAATAAATACAGCTACAAAGAGTATGTTTGAAAGGGTGGATCTCCCCGCACCAAGAGGGAGCCATTTAAGTGCCAGAAGTAAAGCTATAACAGCTACACAAATACCATTCAGAATCAGAGGTAATCTCATTTTCCATCTATCCGGAAGATAGTTAACCAATAGGAATCGTGTTCCGGACGCGACTGTAATCAATCCAACCCACCAGGAGAGCTTTATCATCACCGCAATACCTGCAATGATTGCAAAGATGCTCCAGAAGACCCTTGTCCTTGTACCGATTTTCTTTTTCATGAAAAGAATGTGTGCCAGCGGGGGTATTATAGTAAGCGCAACTATTATCGATGACGCAAGAGCGAATGTCTTTGTGTATGCCAGAGGCTTGAAGAGTTTTCCCTCCGATGCTGTCATCATAAAAACCGGCAGAAAACTGACAATAGTCGTTGAGCATGCAGTCAGAATCGCCCCTCCAACCTCAGATGCGGCACGATAAACTACATTTTTTACATCCTCATCTCTGGAAGCTGCATCCAAATGCTTAATAGTATTCTCAGTGAGAATTATCCCCATATCTACTATGGTTCCAATAGCTATAGCTATCCCTGAGAGCGATACTATGTTGGCATCGACACGAAAAAGCTTCATACCAATGAAACTCATCAGAACCGCCAGAGGTAAAACACCCGATATGAGAACCGAGCTTCCCAGATTGTTAACCATAATGAGAATAACAATGATGGTTATGAGTATCTCCAGGTAAATGGCCTCGTTTAGTGTTCCAAGCGTCTCTTTTATCAATCCCGTACGGTCATAAAAAGGGACAATTTTTACCTGGCTTTCGGTACCATCAGCGAGAGTTTTCACAGGCAGTCCGGGCGAAATCTCCCCAATTTTCTGTTTTACATTTTTAATAGTCTGAAGAGGATTTTTGCCATACCTTGAAACAACCACTCCCCCTACCGCTTCCACACCCTCTTTATCGAGTGTCCCTGTTCTCAGAGCCGGCCCCAGCGTAACCTTCGCTACATCTTTCACTCTGACAGGAGTGTTATTCCTGACTTTGATAACAGCACTCTCAAGATCTGAAATAGTCTTTACAAATCCGATACCCCTGATCATGTACTCGACTCTGTTTATCTCGACAGTCCGCGCACCCACATCCATATTACTCATCCGAACTGCATGATATACCTGCTCCAGCATTACATCGTGAGCACGCATGGCATCCGGATCAACATCGATCTGGTACTCCTTTACAAATCCCCCGATAGAGGCAACCTCGGATACTCCTTCTGCTGAAGCAAGTGCATAACGTACATGCCAGTCCTGAATTGAACGCAGTTCCTGGGGATCCCAGCCACCGGTAGGATTTCCATCCTTATCCCTGCCCTCGAGAGTATACCAGAAGATCTGCCCCAATGCTGTAGCATCAGGGCCCAGAGCAGGTTTTACATCCGCAGGAAGAGTTCCGGCAGGAAGTGATGCGAGCTTCTCAAGAATCCTGCTTCTTGACCAGTAAAAATCCACCTTCTCATCGAAAATCACATATACAGTTGAAAAACCGAACATGGAATAACTGCGGACACTCTTCACCCCTGGAATTCCAAGAAGAGAAACGGTAAGAGGATATGTAATCTGATCCTCAACATCCTGAGGAGACCTCCCCATCCAGTCTGTAAAAACTATCTGCTGATTCTCCCCAATATCCGGTATCGCATCAACAGACACTGGATTTCTGGGCAGCCAGTCAATCTCCCAGTCAAACGGTGCCACGATTATCCCGGCTACGACAATGGCAATGACAATAAGCGCCACAACCAGTTTGTTATCAAGGCAGAACCAGATAACCTTGTCCACTAAAGTCTCCGGTTTTTTATCATTTATATCCATTAATCACCTCGTTTTACAGACTATAATGAAAGGAGGTTTTTATCTCCATTCCGGCTCCCGCACTGCTTTTAATGCCCGGAAATTCTCTCTTTAATCTCTCCACATCTGAGCATTGCTTCACCGAAATATGGATTGTTAATGACCTCTGTTTCCTGTAACCAATAAGCTCCTTTGTTCGACAGAGCCATTGGACAGAAAGCAACATACCTCTGACCGCCCTGGTGTCTGTAATGCTTCTCAAGAGCGATTATCTGAGTTGATACTTTCTCAAACGCCACTCTGGCTCCGGTAAGATCTCCGATTTTTTCCACATGGGCAAGATCAGCAAGAAGAGCTTTACTGCTTACATTCCAGCCATTATACACCTTTCCTTTTCCCAACTTCACGTTAGATATAACTTTGCGTATCTCATCCAAACCTTTTCTCGCCTCATCGAGATCATCTTTAACCAGTGCACTGCTGGCCCTGAAATATGCTTTGTAAATTGCATCGAGCCCGGTACGGAATTCTGGAGACACCGAAACAGATGCTCTATCAGCTATCTGCATGCCTTCCTTTTTTCCTAATCCCGCATGTCCGGCGTGCATTGCTGAACCACTCCCTCCCACGGGATTCATCATGCTGGGTTTTGCCCGTATCTGCAGTTCACTGTCAATCCTGAAGGCACCGTTAACAACAACCTTTTCTCCTTCGGAAATTCCGGATTTAACAACATAGTAATCCCCTGCCCTCGGCCCCAGTACCACTTCCCTTCCCTCGTAAGTGGTTCCTTTCTCACTGGAAGCGGTTTCCACATAGATAATTGCTCTCTCACCGGTAAAAAGAGGAGCTGTTGCCGGAATGAGAAGAGGACTGAGTTTCCCGTTTCCTGAAGTAACATATCCCAGTGATTCAGCCGGAACCAGAGGCATTCCGCAGATATCACATGTCCCGGGGCCGTCCTTTACGATTTCCGGATGCATCGGGCTTATCCATTTCCCTTTCAGTGATGCATTATAAACGTTACCTGAGGCTGAAATCTGTGCCTTCGCCACAGCCCTCACAAGCATCTCCGGCTTCAGTTTACCACTGCTGTTATCCGTTACTACCCTTATCTTTACCGTGCGGGCCATGGGATCCACCATTGGATCAATAAAGGATACAGTACCACTGAAAGTCTCACCCGGAAATGCCTCAACTGTAAACTGAACCCTCTGCCCGACTCGCAGCCAGACAAGATCCGATTCGTATGCATTGAGCTCGATCCATAATTTCTTCAGATCCGCTATGGATAAAATCGGCACCCCTGTCTCCACATAACTCCCAGTAGTAGCCATCTTCTCTATTACCACTCCGCTCTGACTTGCTCTAATGGTCATGTGGTCTGATGGAGCACCCCGGGTCAACACAGCATCAAGTTCATCTTCGGAAAAACCAAGCAGACGAAGTTTCTCCTTTGCAGCCTCCAGTGTACCTCTGGCATTGGATTTCACAAGCTCACTTGCATCAGGAGAGATCGCCTCCACTGCTCTTGCTGCCCCAAGCAGTTCCTGCTGCAGCAAAACCAGCTCAGGGCTGTAGATTAACGCAAGATGATCACCTTTTTTTACCTCCATGCCGGTGTAATCAACAAAAAGCCTGTCAATCCGTCCCTTTACCCTTGATGAAATCGACTCTACTCGCCTCTCATCTA
>DAOTAZ010000067.1:0-12066 GCA_035382965.1 Chitinispirillaceae bacterium
CCGCGTGCCCCATACCGTAAATCAACCCTTTTCTATCGAACACCTCTCTTTTAAGCAGTTTCGCCAGATATGCCGTTATCTCCCCCTCATCAGTCCAGTCCTTTACAGACACCTTCAAATCATCCATCATCTGGGCAACTTTTATGTTGGCCCCTCCGTGTTTGGGACCTTTTAAAGATCCAACTGCCGCCGCTATGGCAGAATAGGTGTCTGTATCCGAAGAGGAAACAACATGGAGAGCAAATGCGGAATTGTTCCCGCCGCCATGCTCCGCATGAAGTATAAGTGCCAGATCCAGTGTTTCAGCCTCAAGATCGGTAAAACTCGAATCGGGACGAATCATGTAAAGAAAGTTCTGGGCAGTACTCAGTCCCGGCTGAGGCTTGTGAATGAAAAGACTCTGATTGTCGTAGTAATGACGTTTAGCCTGATATCCGTACGCAACCATCGTAGGAAACCTGGCAATGAGCTCTATACACTGCCTGAGCACGTTTTTTATACTTAATTCCTCAGGATTTTCATCGTAGGAATAGGACGCCAGAACCGCTCTGGCAAGCTTGTTCATGATATCGGGGCTGGGAGCCTTTAAGATCATGTTCTCTGTGAATCCATCAGGCAGATCCCGGCAGTTATCCAGCATCCCATCAAAGTGCTCAAGCTGTTCTTTATTGGGAAGATTGCCGAAAAGAAGCAGATAAACCACCTCATTGAATCCAGGCCGATTCTCCCTGCGGCATCCCTCAACTATATCCTCAACATCTATTCCCCTGTATCGCAAACGCCCCTCAACCGGTACCTTCTCGTTTTCATCAACTATGTACCCATGAACATCACCAATGCTGGTAATACCGACAAGCACTCCGGTTCCATCAGGGTTGCGTAATCCGCGCTTTACGTTGTATTTGCTGTACAAATCCGCATTGATGGTATTTTTCGCAAGAGCGATTTTGGAAGCCTCATCAAGATACTGAATCTCAAATTCAGACAGTTTTCTCTTATTCCCGTACATAAATAATCCCATCTTTTTTATGAACAGAACTGTGAATATACATCAAGGTATTAAACCGCATCAGTTCAAATTTCTTACATTTTTGCATCGATAACTATAATAGCAATAGCGAGACTCAAAACTGGAATGTATATTCACCTGTTCCATAAAAAGGAGATATTGAATGAGCGGTAAAGAACTTGACCAGACACTGGTACTAATCAAACCCGATGCACTTAAAAACTCTCTCACGGGATATGTGCTCTCACTTCTTTCTGAGTTTCACACCGGATTACGTTTTGCGGGAACCAAAATCGTACACGTAACCAGAATGCTTGCTGAAGAACACTACACCGAACACCGCGGCAAGGCTTTTTTCCCCTCTCTCATAGAGTACATAATGGGACTAAGCCACTACCCTGATGAGCAGGATAAACGGAGAGTTGTTGCTCTGGTTTACCAGGGTGTCGATGCCGTTGCTAAAATCAGGGCTATTGCCGGACCCACCAATCCCCTGGTTGCAAGAGAAGAAAAACCCGGCTGTGTCCGTTCTTTAGGAACCCTTTTCCCGATTAAAGACGATTCAGGAAATGTAATCGATCAGAGAATGGATAACCTGATCCATGCTTCAGCCACCGATGCTGAGGCGGAGCGGGAGATAAAACTTTGGTTCAAACCCACAGATATCCCACCCGGCATGCACGGATACTCCACAAAGAAAAGCAACCGGCATTTCTACTACAAAGAGGGAAAACTCTCTGAGGAGTATGTGCCGGAAAGTGTCTGCGTTGTAGCCCCGGGAGATATTGTCTGGGAATCGGATCTGGAGATTCTGAACGCAGTTGCAAACGGATCAAAGGCCAATGGTACCCTGGAATCAGTAGTTGCAAAATATCTGGTAAATCAGATCCGTTAAGAAACAGATCACCTTAAAATCCCCTGAAAAGGGATTTTAAGGTTGTTTCCGAAATATCTTGATCTGTAAGCCTCTTAAAACCTCTTTTATCTTGCAAGATTCTTTTAACCCTCTGTTATATTTCATAGTGAAAGGGCACCTGTTCTGTCCACCAAACCTGACCAGGAGTAATTTTGAACAAACATACCATAATTGTCCTTAGCATAATTTTGATCTCTGCACTTTCGTGCGGTAAAAAGAGTGAACCCGCACAGAATTCAAATGCAGTTGCCATCGGCTCATCCGATGAATTCACAAAAATACTGGAATCAAGCAGGAACAAACTTCTTGTCTTCGATCTCTATGCAGACTGGTGTGTCCCCTGCAGGATTCTCTCTCCTATTTTCAATGAACTCGCCAAAATCCACAATGACAAGGCTCTTTTCTACAGAATCGATGTCGACAGACATCCTGATATCGCCCAGGCATTCGGAACAAGAGGAATCCCCTATGTGGTCTTCGTCAAAAATAAGGAACCAGTCTATGCTCTTACAGGTGTAAACTCAAAGGAAAGCTACGAGAGAGTGATCCTGGCCTGCGGTTCAGAAATTCCGGTAAGCGAGTGCAGAGAAAAACTGGCAGCACAATGACAAGGGGGAAATGATTATATTATTGAAATGAACCTGGCATCACGGCTGACACATACTACTCCAACTCTTCTATTCTCGGCAATCTCTCTGTTGCTGCTGGCATACACAAACCGTTTTCATGCCCTTGCAGCCCTTATCCGCGACCTTCACCATCAATACACTCTCAAACAGGAACCACTTATCCTTGCCCAGATCAAAAGCCTTCAGAAGAGAATCGCTATTATCAGAAATATGCAGTTCATTGCCGTAATTGCCTTTTTCTTCTGCACAGCATGCATATTTCTGCTTTTTTTCGGGTATCTGACAGCAGCGGAAATCACGTTTATAATATCAATAACCGCTCTAATGATCTCCCTTTTTCTCTCTGCCCTGGAGATCAACCGTTCCAGCGATGACATCAATATGCAGTTACACAACCTTGAGGAACACAAGTAAAATCACAGCCTTCTTCTCACTCCTCCAACTGCGGTTTCCGTCTTAAAGCCTTCCTGATCCCGGTTTTCTCTTTTAACTCCCGCCTCTTTTGTTTTACACTCGAGGGAACTTTGGTAGGAATACGTGGTGGTTTCTTCCGGTTCAGCTTTTCAAGCCTGAACCTGAGAGTTTTAAGGCATGCTTTACGATTAAGATACTGGCTCCGTTCTTTTCTGCAGGTAACAATCAAGCCGCTCGGACGATGAAGGAGTCTGACACCGCTTTCGGTCTTGTTGACATGCTGCCCGCCCCTGCCGCTGGAACGGAAAGTGAAAACATCACATTCTGCAAGAAGATCTTCATCTGAAAGGGGGATACGAATCTCTTCCATATCCCCCAAAATAATATGCAGTTATCTTCCGGAAATGCTAATCTTTTTAGTTTCTCTGAAACTGCCGCTGGAAAGAGTCACAAAATACATTCCCGGGCTCACCAGACCTCCCTTACTGGTCTGGCCGTTCCAGACGATTTTTCCTTTATAATCACTGCTGATTTCCTGAACCAGATTGCCGGCAAGATCAGTGATCCTCACCTTTACCGCCCCCACTGCAGGCATACTGAAGCCGGCAGAAACAGGATGAATCCGGCTGCTTTCAATTGTAAACGTTAATACACCAGAATCAACTCCTTTCTGGTATTGCCGTCTTGTAGAGACTCCAATAGCTTCGCCGTTTATTATACGTCTTATATCCATCTGGCTTTCATCGATAATCCCGATATTGTAGGTAGCGTCATTCAATGCCCCGCTTACCCCGCCTGAAGCTCTGAGGTATTTGGGCATGTCATTTACACCATATCCTTTGCCATTGTTTAGGCGCATCATCTTTATTGTCTGCATCTCAGCAGTAACCGGATCGGTACTCATTATTATCGTGCAGGGTGGATATCTGTCATTGCTAATTGAACTGTCTATCTGGCGCGCATAATTGTAGTAAGGAATATCTGAAGATCCGGGATTTCCCGAGTTTTCCTGTGCTCCGAAAATACCTGCACACACAGACAAAACATTCTTGTTATAAACAACACCAGTGCAATTTATGTCACGCAGATATCCGGGAGCTGCTGTATTAGAGTGTTCAGCCGGATAAGTTCCATAATGGTTTTTAAACCCGAGTGTAAAACCTTCCACATAAGAGCTATGGCCACCTGGTCTGAACACATTGATCAGAAAGTCAGCATCATGCAGTGAAGGTGCATAACGGTTATACTGGTTGTTCTTTGCCCCATCAGTATAACCGGACCCATCTTTTTCTTCATAAACAATCTTTATCTGATTTCCGAAATTGGCAGTGTTGTAACCATATGAAGATAACCTGTTACTGCACCTGGAATCGTAAATTGTGATATTGGAAGCAGGAAATTTTGTTCCATTAAAATCCATCTGCTGCAGGCCGTCAGTGATTGCTTTCACAGAGGCCCAGTGCGGCGCCATCTTCTGAGTGGCACACCCCAGGGGCACTTTGATGGCGATTTTTGACTGGGCTGTCAAGGTTGAGGGAAAAACAGCCTTCCAGGCTTCTCCAAGGGTTGTCAGGCCCGTTAAACAGAGAATCCCCTCATCAACCATCGCTCGTATTACTTCCGGTACTGCGGTTGCATTAATTCCATTCATAATAACTGCATTTTTGTTGAAATTAATCACAACCCTTCCCGGCCACTTATTGCCCGGACCAGGATTTAGTGCAAGAGTATTCCCTGATACTTTCCATGCGGCACCATTGATAAGTGTAATTGCTGCAGTAGCTGCAGTTCCCTTTAAAAAAGATCTCCTGCTGATGGCTGAATCCTTCTCCACAGGACCTCCCTTGTTTTTATTTATAACTGCGAAATTTTCGTCTCAAAAACCTCGATAAAACTCACCGCTGTTGATCTTGCGTCAGATTTGTCTGAAAACTCGGTAAAGGATATTTCAATGTAATACTTTCCGAAATGAGCATACGCTACCACACCGCTTGACGGAGAGTCATCGAGGCGAGCAACACTTGGACTGTAACCGGAAGCACCAATTTTATTGATGTTGTCACCATCTTTTTTTGTATACATTTTAGAAGCATTTTTCGCTGTGCCGAAATCCCATACAAAGATGCAGGCTTTTTTTGAACCATTTGAAAGGTTCTGATTAAACCCCTCCACCATCCCCTCATCGGTATAATACGGAGCACCACCATTAATACCTCCAGGACCATCCAGTGTAGATGCCGTAAATTCAGTATACCCCCCAACTTGATCTTCAGACCATGATGAAATATCTCCCGGAGCTAACCTTAGAGCATAAACACCCTTCCCGGAACCACCATCATCCACCACAAATTTACACGAGGCAAGAAACAGTAATATTATTGCAGAAAAAAACGCGGTAATAGTGTTCTTCTTCATTCTATCCTCCTCATTGTTTGTTGTACATGAATTTACAAGTGTTCTATTTTTTGATCCCTGTTCAGCACTTCTCGTAATCAGAAGTTCATGATCAGAGCTAACCGGCTCTGGAAATCCTCCAGCCTGCCTTCGTTATATGTAAATGTCTCAAAATTACTGAGTTGAATATTCGGCAGGAGCATCACTGAAAGATTAAAGCTATAGCTTACAACAGGAAGGGCACTGGTTACCCCGTTTCTTCTGATCCAGCCGATCTTGAAATCATGGTAATTGGAGAGAATTTTAATAATCCAGAAATTCTGGAAATTCAGGTTAAATGTAAGTACAGGACCACCCTGAAGTTTTGTGCCTGTGGAATCGGTCAGATAATCGGCAACAAGGCCCTGTGAAACCCTGAGCCAGGGTGTCCATGTCCGGTCATAATCAAAACTTCCATGATGCCAGTCACCCTGGGTAGTGTAATTCCATATTGTCTGGAAAAAGTTCCTTGCATCAAGCCTGAGCTGGAAGTCATTTGCAGTACTGAATAAATTGCTGGTGTCAACCTGTGAAAACTCATTTTCATTTCTGATCAGAATCTCATCAGTTGGGAAAATATTCACGCCAAAGCCTTCCCGTGTACTAGACCCCTGCTTGTTTTTCAGACCACTTGCAAGATCAAAAAGCCTGGGCCGGGCAACATTAAATTTACACCCCACATCGTTTGAGACCGAAAAATGCGGGGAAAACCATCTGAGTTTCGGATTCCACATACCCGGCTTCAGAATAACATCCAGTGATCTGTGAATGCTGTCGGTACTTGTGTCCGCTCTTGTATACTTCCCATAATTGAGGGAATAGACCGCGTTGATATCAACCCCCCTGGGAGCATCAACAGTGTTTACCTCAAGGCCGGGACGAACGATTGATGAAGGCATGCCGGCAATGCTTATCCCGCCGTGATAAAGGAGATTCCCTGTAACAGACACCTGAGAAACAGGTGAAAGTGTTACCTCCGCAGTGCTCATCCTCCCGTACTCCCACTTTCCCCCATCAGTTTCGGTCCTGTATTCAGAATGAGAAATATCGTAACTTACCCTTTCCATTCTGGTAAGTTTCGCAAGGACCTTTGATGATGTTTCGTAAAAGCGCATTCTCACCTTGTCCTTCACATCAAAAAGGCTGTCAAATGCAGTCTCCACCGAATCAGGAAAATGTTCTATCCTTGTCCTGGACATATTAAGATCGAAAAAAGGGTAACCGGAGAGATGAACTCCGGCCTGTGCAGAATAGCGCTTTTCAGTGCCTCTTTCCGCATGACGGCGGTGCTGGTAATAGCTTACGGGAATATGATCAGTTATATCATGGGTTAAGGTCAATCCGTATTCATTCCTCAGTGCCCCATATCCATAGGTAAGCGTATCCGTGGTAGTGAAATTTGTATCGGCGAACATCGTATTGAACGTGATACCGGTCTTGCTTCCTATCCGGCTCTGAAGTGCTGCTGAAGCTGCACGGGCTCCGGTATTCATATTGTAGGATAGTTCCGGATTGATTTTTAAAAGAAAATTTCTGCTCTCTTTCCTGAATTCAAGCGGAGTTGAAATATTGACTACCGGACTTGGCTTTCTCATGTTAAACGGTTCGTATAAACTATCATCCCTGCAGATTCCGGCAAATCCCACACGTGCTGAAAGCCAGTCAAGTGGTGAAAGAGTCACTGCGCCGAAGTATAACAGTCCGAAATTATGATCAGGGATAAAATCCACATGATCTATACCCTTGTCGGAAATTGTCTGAACCGTATATTGCACAGTTATAGATGACATGGGTTCAACAGGTGCACTTTTTGACAGTTGCAGCTTGGATGTAGGATTGTAGAATGTATAGTAAGTCGAATCAAGAAGTTCACCATCAACCCAGACCTTTACCGAACCCGGCAATACTCTCAATGTGTCAGCATTTACAGAATTACTCAGGGAATCACTGAGTGTGTCTTCCAGGGTATCGCCCCTGTCCTTGAATTTATCAATCAGATAGTAAGCTCCATCACTGCGGAAGGGAAAAGTACGCCATTGGGTTCTGCTGGTAATATGCCCGGCACCTGCTGCTGCGCGTAAAACACTACGGTCGCGTCCCTTCACCTGCTCCCTGCTTTCAAGAAGCATACTGCCGCCTTCCAGCAAAGCAGCAGGAATAGTGGTGGCAGAGAGCTGGTCGTTTGTCGTTGTCCCGATCCGTATGTTATCAAGCCTGTCCTCAGGGGCTCCTCGGTAGACTATCCCCTTTTTTGGAACAGAGCTTAAATTGGTGTTGTTGAAAAAAGCCTCAATACTGCGGTTTTTGATGTCGGTTGTGGAAAAATTCAGGTTCATCAGAGGGAGGGATAACGGGGTAAATCCTATCAATGCAACTGAATCAATAATAGTCTTTCCATATTTGAAAGTAGTATCATACTCATATCCTTTGAATCTCACTGAAAAGTTTTCTTCTATACTGCCCCGCATCCAGGAAACCAGATCAGGAGTATAATTGATCAGTAGTCCCTTCTCATTCCATATAACCTTCTTTACCTCCTGCTTAAGCCCTGATCTTGGTGTCCTGCGCCAGATCCTGTTTTCAATTTCATACCAGGCGACAAAGGATTTATAGATTACAACTACTGAATTCTCCTGATAAAAGAATTTCTCAATCTCTGAAGCATCCATCCCCGGATCATATTCGATATAGCTCATGGATCTGCTTTTAAGACTGTATCTGATTATCCTTTTCTCTGCTGCAACCAGCAGAGTATCTGAGGCTTTAGACAGAGCATAAATCTTTCCAGTCTGGGGGATGTCGAGGGGACGGGCTACATTGTTCCCTGTTGATAATACAACCACTTCCGATCCGTCAATGTAGTAAATCAGGGAATCCTCATCTATAAAATCCCGTGTTTTTTCTTTTGTTTTTACCGTCTCCCAGGAAAAAGATGACGGGATATAGCGCA
The DNA here is from genome assembly GCA_035382965.1 of Chitinispirillaceae bacterium. Taxonomy (GTDB): domain Bacteria; phylum Fibrobacterota; class Chitinivibrionia; order Chitinivibrionales; family Chitinispirillaceae; genus JAAYIG01. The sequence continues at coordinate 8,352 of DAOTAZ010000067.1, forward strand.
TAATCAGATTCCCGTCAATTACATTAATACTGTTCTGATTCGCGAAAAAAGCCCCGGGGGTTGAAATCCCCTGCTCAATCCTTGTAGTATTCCACTTTTCTGTTGAGACGACAAAGCGATGCAGTAATTTTTGACCGATCAGAATAACCTCATCGCCGTTACTGAAAATGCCTGTTACCGGCTCCGGATCAGAAGGTGTCAAATAGGATTGCCATTCACCGCCAAGGTTGTCATATCGAAGAAGCCGGCCCGGCACTGCCAGCCACAGGTAATCCATATCTACAGCTATTTTCCCCTTAACTGAAACTGTATCTGCAGGAAACGAAATATACTCAATTCCCTGTGTACTCACATCCACTTTGTAAAGCCCTATATCTGTAGACAGGTAAAGATAACCGTCATACTCAACCGCATCTTCAATAATCTTTACCTCACGTGCCGGATGGATTGTCACCGGGCGGATCTCCCCGGATACAGAGGAAAAAATCATCAGCCCGCTCCCGGATGCAAGCCAGGTGTTATTTCCTGCCCTGAATATCCGCCAGTCAAGCCCGGTCTGAGCTATAGCAAACGAGGGTACCAGAAGAAAAATCAAAGCAAGAAGCATCTTCTGTCTTTTCACAATCATCCACATCCAAGATTCATTGTTTTCTCTTTTAACCCCTGCACGAGCAGCCTGGCTTACCAGCCTTCTCTATACTGCAACCTCGGAAATCTTATCAGATTCCACATTCCCAAATCCCAGTTCTCCCGCCACCTTCAGATGCTTCACCTGCTTGCCTTCAAAGGTCTTTCCATACCAGGAGGCCAGGGTGACAGCATAACTGTCAACCGCTACCGGATCTGTTCCAGCCACAAAAGTCTTCAGTTCAGCTACTTTTCCCGGACCGGCAGGACCGTTGTCAAGCAATGCCCTGGTGGCATCCACAATATTGAGCGTGGGTTTTATATAATAGAGCTGCTCCGCTATGGCAGTGTGCATGTCCATCTCACGATGAAACGCGCCTCTCTCTTTTACCAAACCCATCAGTCCCTTTATATTCATGGAAACTCCTCCGGCACTGTGGGATTTGGCCGCAGGAAGGGATATGACAGCATCACAGAGGTAAACTTCCTTCACCACATCCGTCTCCCTGAGCTCCTTCGCCCTGGAGTCGCTCTTGCGCACATACATGCTGTCCTGCTTGGGAATAAACAGAACCGAGCCTTTTAAATCCTTTATAGCGGCTGCTATACCTGTCTTCTCTTTACAATGTTCAGGATCTCTTATTGTATTGTCACATACAATTACCCTCTTCGCCCCTGCCTCGATACACATTTTGGCAAGAGTAAAAACCGCCTCCGGGCTGGTCCCTGTTCCCCATTCCGGGGGATTGGGAAAACTCATGTTGACCTTTATCAACACCCTGCTGTCCTGCTTTACAAATCTTGATATCCCCCCCATCTTTTCAAGAATCTTCGGCAGCATCTCAGAAGCACTGCCCTTACCCACATACACCTCGCTCTTGGAACCGGTTTGCTGTGCAAAACCATTTCCCGCCGCCAGAACCGCAGCACCTGCTGCCGCAGAAGCCAGAAATTCACGCCTTGAAATCGCCATCAGTACCTCCGAAACTCCCTATATGTTCAATTTGTTTAATAGATTTGTTCAAAATTCTTCTTTTTACAGGAAATCTTCTGATCACCAGAACCTTAAAAGGCTCCTTTACTCAATAAATCCATCTGAAAAGCCTTCACTTACCTCACCAGATTCGCCTTCATGATCCGGTTCGTTGTCCAGATTGACACTGTCTGACTTACGCCGCCTCTCCCGGATCACCTCTTTCTGCCAGGCACTTGCATACTCACCGTTCTCCCTGCGGTTCTCCCCGAATTTATAAACAACTATTGCCGCCTGATCGAAGATGGGACAGTTCTGTTCACACAGACCGCATCCGGCACAAAGGTCTTCAAACACCACAGGTACCTTGAACCTTCCCTTGACCGTATCTACCATCCTGAACTCTATAGCATTATAAGGACAAACCTCATCACAAACCAGACATTCTTTATTCTGTGCCCAGGCCAGACACTTGTGACGGTCTATCACCGCCGTTCCGATTTTTGCAAACTGCTTCTCCTCAAGCGGCAGCTTCCGTATAGCCCCGTTTGGACACACATTTCCGCAAAGGGAGCATTTCTCCTCACACCCTCCAATCCTTGGAACAAGCTTAGGGGTGTAAAGACGCGAAAAGCCGTCTGTAAACATGCAGGGTTGCAGTCCATTTGTCGGACACACCTTCATGCACTCACCACATCCAGAACACCTGGCAAGAAACTTCTCTTCAGGTAAAGCCCCCGGAGGACGGATCAGCCGCCCGTGATCATCGCGTTTATTTATGGCTGTTGCTCTGAAAACCGGAAGCATCACTACACCGCCAATGACCCCTGCAAGTAGATGACGTCTCTGCAGGTCCGGACCACTCGTCCCTGTTAGTTCCGGACGGAGCAGCCGGAAACTGCTGCACGCATCTTTCAGTTGCACACAAACTCCGCACTCTATGCACTCAGAGACATCCGTTCCGGGAATATTCTTCTTGTCAATTGCACCGGTGGGGCATACTGCCGCACATCGCGAACAGGAATTGCACTTTGCAGAGTTTACAGATCTTCTGAATAAAGTAAAGCGGCTTAAAAATCCCAAAAAGGCACCTGTGGGACAGATATTGGCACACCAGAACCGCTTCTGCCAGAATCCTCCGGCAGTAACCAGCAGTAAAAGGGTTACTGTAAGGATTACCCCATAGTAAAGGGATACCGTCGGAGAAAAAAATCCGCTTATCCTTTCAACAACCGGCGGCCAGACCCACCCTGTCAGCTTCAGCAGGTCAACACCAAAAACACTGAGAACAGGATTTACCAGAACAGTGAGAAAACGGGTGGTTATAGTCAAGGAATCGACAATAAGCGGGAAGAAGGAACCAAACAGAGCCAGAACCAGAAGGACAATTAACAGCACATACTTGATACGCCGGAAAAATCCCGGCGTTTTCCGTCCGGCAGAACGCATCTTTTCAAATATAAACCTGTCCAGAAAATCAATTATGGAACCTAAAGGACAGAAAAAACCGCAGAAAAACCGTCCGAAAAGCGCGGTTAAGATCATTATCGCCGCGGCTGTAACAGCTATCGGCACATAGAAAGATCTGGACGCGATTGTTGTAAGTAAACCTGTAAGAGGATTTGCCCATAGAAGTATCTCACTCTCCCATCTGTAGGCAGCAGGATTTCTGTTGAGGAAAAAGAACAGGAAGATGAAAGAGAGGAAGAAGAAAATCTGAGAGATAACCCTGAATGTTCTCATTTTAAGCGCTCAAGTTAGATGTTAAAACAAATAAGTACTAAAAATCTTTTCTCTGTTTGTATTTAAAAAAAATCATTTCTTAATCAGCATAATCAAGGTTTACTCTTCTGAAAAGAAGATAAAACACACCTTTTTATTTTGCCAATATAAAAATCAGTCCAGGTTGAACTCCACTATCTGCCTCACTCTGACCTGCACAGGTATGTTTTTATTACGTGCAGGTTTGAAACGCCAGGTCGAAACAGTCTTCTTTGCTGCTGTTGTAATGCTTGAGTGAGGAGATCTGACAATATCTATGTTTTTTACTTTCCCCTGCATATCGATCACTATAAGCATCTCAAGCACTCCCTCGATCTCAAGCTCCCTCGCCCT
>DAOTAZ010000068.1:0-11494 GCA_035382965.1 Chitinispirillaceae bacterium
CAGCAGCGGGAAATATGACCTGCATTCATAATGTGGTTGCTGTTCTCACAACCGTGGGGTTGATTGGAAAAGAGGGCCTGGTAATTAAAAGAAATCTTCCGGTATGCTTAATTTATGGAATCCTGGCTGGAGTTTTCGGATGGATAGTTCTGTTGCTGTTTTTCCCTTCCATCTATTAAGCAGAGATTCGGCTCTTTTCAATTTTTCCGGTTATTACTATCTTTCAATGTATGAAAGATAGTTCCGGCGATAACTGGGTGGGCAAAAGCAGGGAAAATAACCTCGGCAACAGAATCTTTAATGTGATAATTTCCAGATTCGGCCTTAATCCTGCTTATTTTGTCCTCTTTTTTGCCGCTACCCAGTATACACTTCTTGATAAAAAGTCCAGAAAAGTAATTAAAGAATTCAGGTCAAGATTGGGTTTGAAAACCACAATTCTGGACTATTACCGGCATTTCTACTCTTTTGGCACCTCTCTTATCGATCGTTATGCTTATCTGCTCTCTGAAAAAAGCCTTTTCTCTTATACTTTTTTAAGGGAAGATGTCATAGCTGAGTATGTATCAAGAGGCAAGGGTGTGATTTTGCTTGGTGCTCACATGGGGAACTGGGAGGTTGCGGGAAATCTCCTTAAGGAAAGATTAAATGTGCGGGTAAATCTCCTGATGTATGATATAGAGAGTGAGGAGACGAAGAAAACTTTCAGCAGGGCATTAAATAACAGAGATGTTAATATCATAAATATTACCTTGGATTCACCTGATTCTATGATAGAGATAGTAAATGCATTGCGAAGGGGCGAAATAATCTGCATGCATGGAGACCGGATTATGGGGAATCAGCGGGGGAGGAGGATTGAGTTTCTTGGCAGAGAGGCACTTTTTCCATCGGGACCCTTTGATATAGCTGCTGTGACTGGTGCCGCGCTTATACCCTTTTATGCCCTCAAGACAGGCTGGAAACACTATACTTTCAGGGCATTTGACCCGGTAGTTATCAGGTATTCTGACAGGGAGGAGAGACAGAAGCTGATCAGTGCCGCAATGGATTCCTATGTAGATACTCTTGAGTCGGTTGCGAAAGAGTTTCCCTGCCAGTGGTATAATTTCTATGATTTCTGGCCTGAACAGGATTTGTGAGAACCCCTGGTACACATTATTTAACGCCACCAATATTTGTTCTTCAGGTCGGTATCGGTATCGGCATCGAATGTGTTTCTGTGGTATGAATCCCCCGCTGGAAGAGCCCCTTATTAAGGAGGATAAAGAGGCGGCATTAATGCCGCCTCTAGCCAAGCCAAGCCCGGTGAATCGGGCTTGCAAGAAAATGAAATCTCATTGTTTCTATTTCTCCCGATTTATCAGGATTTACGAGTGCAGTCCTTCTGTCGTACCATCGTACTCTCATGCCCTCGTGCTGTCGTGCTGTCGTTCCTTACTGGTGGAAGAAGAGACGATAATTGTATAATGGATCTTAGTAATGTCCGGTTCTTCAGGCCGGGGTCGGTATCGGAATCGGTATCGAATGCTTCGTGATTGTGGTTGTAATCAAAATATTAATCCAATCTCCGGCCACGGACAACTAATGACTGGGCACAGGTTTTCTTCCGGTTATTTCAGGAGGGGATGTTTCTTATGAAAAAAACACTGATCTCTCTGTGGATTATCTTTGCAGTGGTTTTGTTTTCTTTACAGACAATTTCTGCTCAGCAAAGGGGATATGGGGATCCTGATCCATTTTATCCCGATCTGCCCAACTGGCAGGAGAGAGCGACGATTGTTCTTACAAATGCCTGCAGGATGGATCCCGAGGGATACAGGGATGAATATGTCGGTGATTACCAGATTCTGCTTCCGGGTTCTTATCCGGTAGTGCAGCCGCTTTACTGGCAGGTTGATCTGAACAGAGCCGCGAGAGCTCATGCTGTGGATATGTCACAGAACTGTGGCATGCAGCATAATTCCTGCAATGGAGATAGCTGGTCTACCCGAATCACGTCCTATTATAAAAACAGTCGCACTATTGCAGAGAATATTGCTACCGGGCGGGAGCATCCTCAGGAATCCATGAAGCAGTGGATTATGGATGGTACTCCGCCTGCCGGGGACAAATCCGGTTCTGACGGTCACAGGGTTAATATCATGAACAAAAATTACCGGGAGATGGGAGCGGGTTATGCGTATGGTCCGGTAAGGTATAACCATTTCTGGGTGCAGGATTTTGGAGGCGGGAAGCCTGCTGTGAACTATCCTGTTCCGGGCGGTTCCCATATCTTTATAAAAGATTCGATCCGTTTCATGGTCAACTACTACGATTCACTTGACAGGAAACCACATAAAACGATAGTAGTTGTGGATGGTCAGCAGTGGGAGATGGGGCTTCACCTGGGGACTGCCGGTAAGGGAACCTATGCCAAAACCGCAGTATCGATGAAGGTTTGCCGGAATTACTATTTCCTGTTTACTGATGCTGACGGGAAGGAGTGGAGATTTCCTGAATATGGAATGCTTGTGACCTATGGAGAGGGTGATTGTAAGACAAGTTATGTTCCACCGGAAGATGTGCCGGTGAGAACTCCATTTAGCGATTATCGTCTGGTTAATCCAAAGGGTACTGCTGTAATGAGAACTGATCTTTCCGGGCGAATAATTCAATCGGGTTCTACTGAAGGCAGATCTGCTGGTTCGTCAGTAAATATCCTGATTACAAATGAGAGGAAAAACTCCCGGCTGATTCTCGATTTGAACAACTGAGATCACCAAATCAGAAAGAGTTTTCCATCTGGTCCTTTAACCATATTACCTGCTGTGGCTGAGTCTGGATCTCCGGTGTAATTCTTGCATTTTTGACAGTTATCCTGGCGGATAACCATTTCAGAATACTGCACAATTGTTCCAGATGATTTCTCCATTTTTGGAAATGCTTAAGAGGCCGGAGTTATTTTATGTGGCTGCCGGGTAATACCCGGGTAGAATCAGGAAACAGTACAATCTCAGTTGACAATGATGGAAAATTGCTCGACAGGATTACAGGACTGAAAAACAGGTAGCCCGGTATTTTCATTGATGAAAGTGAAAATTGGCCCCTCGTTTGTTACCTGCCTGGCAGGTATTTTTCCGGATTAAGAGAGGAAAGGAATGGAAGAGTTTTTCAAGGCGGTTATTTTAGGCATTGTGGAAGGGATCACCGAATTTCTTCCGATCAGCAGCACCGGTCATCTTATACTGATGAATCGGTTTATCGATTTTACCGGTGATTTTGCCAATCTCTTCAGTATTGTCATCCAACTTGGGGCGATACTCTCGGTTGTTGTTTACTTCTGGGACCGTCTATATCCATTCAGTCGGGAAAAAACAGCCCAGCAAAGAAGGGATGTCTGGAAAATATGGGAGAAGACTATTCTGGGGGTTATTCCGGCGGTTGTACTTGGTGGATTGTTTGCTGACTTTATTGAGAAGAAACTTTTTAATCCCTATATCGTGGCCATAGCTTTGGTTATAGGCGGTGTATTTTTAATAATCCTGGAAAGAAAGGGAAAAAATACCAGATTCGACTCAGTACAGTCTCTTACTGTTGGAGCAGTGATTGGTATCGGTCTTTTTCAGACCCTTGCAATGATACCGGGTACCTCCCGCTCGGCAGCAACAATCCTTGGCGCTATGGCACTGGGAGCATCGAGAGCAGTCGCAGCGGAGTTTTCATTTTTCCTGGCTATCCCAACGATGATCGGGGCTTCAGGATATTCTCTTTTGAAATCGGGTTTCAGCCTCTCCTCTCAGCAATGGATAGTGCTTGCGGTTGGGTTTGTAGTCGCGTTTCTTGTAGCCTGGGCTGTAATTGCCATTTTTATGAACTATATCCGAAGAAAAGATTTCATGCCATTTGCTTATTACAGAATAGTACTTGGAGCGGTAGTGCTTCTGTACTTTGCATTAGCTGCCCAATAGTTTAATTTAAGTGTATATGTTATCTGGCATTCCAGTTCATCGGGTGTTTAATAAAATCAGAAAACCTTTAATCAAGCGAATCAATGTTAAAAATGGCGACAATAGATATCAACCGCGGGGTAAAAGTCTTAAGTGTTGATGATGACCAGAAATTGATCGATGTTCTGAGAACCCAGGGTATACATCTGCCGTCTGCCTGCGGCAGTATGGGAACCTGCGGGTTATGCAAAGTAAAGATGCTCAGTGAATCGGGGCCGCTTACTGACGCGGAAATGGCAAAGCTTTCTGATAAGGAGCGCGCCGATGGAATCAGATTGAGTTGCCAGGTCATCACGCGTGGGACCCTGAATATCGAGCTTCCTCCTGAATTTTTGACATCTCAGAATTATCGTTCCATGGTTGAGAGAAAAAGATTTCTCACTCCGGATATTGTAGAACTGAGGCTCAAGCTCCTCTCTCCAAATTCCATTTCATTTCTTCCCGGACAATATATCCTGCTGAAAATGCCTCCCAGAGGTGATTCCAAAACTCTTATGCGTCCATTTTCTATAGCCTCTTCCAGCAAGGAAACCTCTTTTATTGAATTGAATATCCGTTTGAATCCGGAGGGAGTATTTTCTCCCTGGATTTTCAACTCTCTTCAGGAGGGGCAGGAAATAGGGTTTAGCGGCCCAAGAGGCAATTTTTATATCCAAAATACGAATAATCCAATGCTTATGATTGCTGGCGGTTCGGGAATGGCGCCTGTGAGATCAATTCTTAAAACAATGGCTGATAATGATATCCAGAGGAAGGTGCTGTTTTTCTTCGGGGCCGTCTCCCAAAAAGATCTTTTTTACATTGATGAAATGGCGGAGCTTAAGAACAGGCTTTCCGATTTCAGATTTATACCAGCTCTCTCAGGTGAACCGCTTCAGAGTGACTGGAACGGGGAGCGCGGTTTGATTACAGATGTGGTAGACAGATCTCTTGATGGTGAGCTGAGCCAGTATGAGGCTTATCTCTGTGGTAAACCTGCTATGATCGAGGGGTGTATCAAGGTTCTGGAGAGCAAAGGAATTGTCCGGGAAAAGACCTATTTCGATCTTTTCAATGCTGCACGTCCATTGTCAAAATAATACTGTATCTGAAATATTCACTTTTTCCGGGCAGGATGATTCGGATCAGGAATGCCTGGTAAATTTACTCTGTACATTTCCAGGTCTGTATCGGAATGGGAGTGTATGTGTACGATTTTAACAACGTACACTGTTCTCTATTTCAAATCAGGGTAATCATTAAATGATGCGAATCAAGGTCAGCAATGGGAGAAGCCAATTGAAATTGTTTACAAACCCGAAAGGCTTTCTATATCTCAATTATGCTTCCTGAAGATGAGTTCTCATCGAAAAAATCTTCTTTGAAGTAATGAAAACCTTGTTCATCATTAGAGTAGAACTCTACTGCTTCTTCATTGAAAAATGAGCGCAATGCAGAATCCTTGCTATCGCTTTCCAGAACTTTGTGGCGAAGCTGGGATGTTGTGGCTGGTGCAATAAACGCAATCGCGTACCTTGGCATAGATTTCTCCTCAGAGTGTTAAAAAAAACTGGATTTATCTCTGCTAAAATGATTTCTTTTAAAAATAGGTTTTTGAATGCCGGATATGAAAACAAAAAATAAAGTAAAAAGCAGGAGGCAGTAATGCGCGGAATTGCCGCAATGATTTTCCCCTTTGTTTTTCTGTGCACGGTTTCAAGCTATTCAAATGATTCTGTCCAGAGTGGAATAGAGAAATATCTCTTTTCCAAAAAATATGGCGGTAAAGGAATCGGAGTTGTAATTAAAGATCTCGACAGAGATTCTGTAATGGTATCGATAAACGGGGATGAGATGTACAATCCTGCATCGGTTTCTAAGCTTGTCACTGGAGCCGCTGCGTTTGATATACTGGGAAATGAATTCTATTATAAAACCGACGTTTTTATCGATGGGGCTTTTAACAGGGACAGCGGGATTATAAATGGCAATCTCTATGTCCGTGGAGGGGGTGATCCTGGTTTTTCCGCTGAACGTCTCTGGCTTTTTGTTCAGCACCTCTATCATCTTGGTGTAAGGAAGGTAAGCGGGAATCTTGTTCTGGATGATTCCTATTTTGATTCGGTTACAGTGGGGCCTGGTTTTGATGAAGACAGCTCAAGCAGGGCATATCAGCCGCTCATAAGTGCACTGAGTCCCAGTTTCAGTTCTCTGGCAATTCACCACAGATCCGGTAATGCTGTCGGTTCACCTGTACATGTGGATGTGTTCCCCAGAATACAGGGGATAAAAGTGGTTTCATCAGCGAAAACAGCCGAGATAAAAAACTCCTCACTTGACATCAGGACAGTCCCCACTGCGGGAGGAACTGACATAATCATAAACGGAAGCATGAGTCTGGATGACAAGCCGAAGTACACCTACCGGAAAATCTGGCAGACCTGGCAGGCTTTCGGAGGCGCACTCATGAGTCTGTTCAGCGAACATGGAATCATTATCAACGGGAAAATGGTAAACGGAAAGGTTCCATCGAATATCGCATCCGCAAAACCTTTCTACGAATTTACATCTGAGCCTCTTTCTGTATTTGTTAATCACATGTTCAAGTATTCGAGCAATTTCGCCGCAGAGATGGTTCTGAAAACCATAGCCGCTTCGAAAAACGGTCAGGGTTCCTGGGAGAAGGGAACCGAAGAGTTGCTCACGTGGTGGCAGAGATGCAATCTTCCCGGCAAACCGCTGATTCACAATGGTTCAGGGATGGGGAATCTGAACCGGATCAGTCCGAATCAGGTAGTGGAACTTTTGACTTATGTTAATAAACAGAGGGCCTGGTCACCCGAATATATCAGTGCTTTGAGTATTGCCGGTGTTGATGGCACGCTTAAGAACAGGTTCAGGAATTCAAAGCTCAAGGGAGTAGTAAGAGCAAAGACAGGAACACTCAATTCTTATAAGGTCCACACCCTGGCAGGCTTCATTCTCCTCCCCGGAAAAACCTACTCCTTTGCCATCATGTGTAACAATATCGGAGAGGGACAGTACGATAACTGGGTTGTGCAGGAAGGGATACTGGACAAATTCAGATCTTTGGTTGGTAAAGAGATGTGGGCCGAGTAAACGGCTAAAAAAACTCATCCCCGGTCAGGACTTCCGGGACCAGGGATGAGCGAATAGTTTCTTGTGGAGATTTTTTAGTAAGCTGTTCCGTCTACCAGTACACCCTTCTCAAATTTGGCTTCAGACAGTTTTTTACCTTTATCATTATACATTTTCCTTATTCCCTCATATGCTCCGTCTTTGTAGAAGCCTTCTTCCTCTTTCTTTCCGTTTTTAAAGTATGTGGTGTAGGGTCCATTGAGGACATTTTTCGCCCAGGTCTGTTCCATCTTCAGTTTTCCGTTTTCGTACCACTCCTGCTCGATACCTGAAGCGTCACCATCCACATAGGTTTTGAGGTATTTTTTATTGCCGGAAGGAAAGTATTTTATCTCTTCTCCATGCTTTTTCCCATCTTTGTATGTGCATTCTGTTTCTATTTTCCCATCTTTGAAATAAGTAACTGCTTTCCCCTGAGTTAAACCATCTACGTATGTAGCTTCACTCTTCAACTGACCGTTTTCATACCATTCCCTGTCCGGACCATCCTGCTTGCCGGCCTTGAACCATTTTTCACTGTACTTGCTGCCGTCCTGATTGTAAATAACCTGACAACTGTCCGGCTGGCCAAGTTTGAAGTATTGATCTGATCTCAGTTTCCCGTCCTCAAAGAAAAACGCAGTTCTGACAATGTGTTTTCCCTGGTAATAAGAAACCTTTTTCTTCGATCCATTTGGATGGGTTTGCTCAACTACTTCTTTAACAGCGTCTGATCCTCCGCAACCAATTAATCCGACTGATACAAAGATGGCAATAAATGATCTTATACGCATGGAGAGACTCCTTTTGTAGTGAATAGGTGCGTTAATATTTAATATGTGTTCTGAGAAGGTCCCAGTCAAACAGATACCGGTTGCAATCTGCCTGGACTTTAGCATTGGCCAATTCTCCTCATGTCTTTTCTGAACCAGTTAAAACATCTTTGCCTTTCATGTTGTAATCTCCCATTTTTCTATACTTGGATTTGCCTGTGTCCGGGTGCGGTGCCCGGTTTAGCAGGAGATCCTTTGGTATTGTAATTCTGGAGCAGAAAATGAGATTCAGACCCTGTATTGACCTGTACCAGGGAAAAGTTAAACAGATCGTGGGCAGTACGCTTAGTGATGATGGCAGAAGTGTGATTACCAATTTTGAAACGGATATTCCATCATCATACTTTGCCGAAATCTACAAAAAGGAAAATCTTCCAGGGGGGCATGTGATAATGCTTGGGCCTGGTAATGAGGCAAGTGCACTCGATGCCCTGCGGGCCTATAGAGGAGGATTGCAGGTCGGAGGGGGAATTACTCCCCGGAATGCATTTTCTTTTCTGGATGCCGGTGCTTCACATGTCATAGTCACCTCTTTTGTTTTCAATGATGGGATTGTTCACTGGGACAGACTATCTGAAATTTCCAGGCTTGTCGGTAAAAACAGGCTGGTGCTGGATCTTAGTTGCAAATGGAAAGATGGATCCTACTATGTGGTAACTGATCGCTGGCAGAAATATACCCGGGTTACCCTGGGGGAGGAGAATTTCGCAAAGCTTGCTATGTACTGTGATGAATTTCTGATACACGCAGCCGATGTTGAGGGAAAGCGGGCAGGAATCGACCTGCGGCTGATTGAACTCCTGTCAAAGGAATGTCCTGTTACATCAACCTATGCGGGAGGAATAAACTCTCTTGATGATCTGGGAAAAATCAAAGTGCATGGGAAAAGCAGGGTAGACTTTACGATCGGAAGCGCGCTTGACATTTTTGGAGGAAGCCTGAAACTGAAAGAAGTCATACAATGGTGCAGAAATTCCCTCTGAAAATCCTGCTCTTCTTCTTTCTTCTGATTCTGGCATGCGGAAGAGGATTGATCCAGTCGAAAAAAACGTTCTTCAGGATGGATACCGTTACTGAAGTGACTCTTGTTGTGAAAAGAGGCACAGATGTCAACTCCATCTGGAAGTCGATTGATTCACTTTTTGCAGACTGGGAAGAGCGTTTTTCCGTTTCAGGGGATTCTTCTGAAGTCCGGAAGTTAAATGAGTGTGAATCGGATACCTGTGTTGTGGGAAAACTGCTTGGTGAGATTCTCAGAACCGCACTGAGATATGGTGATTCACTAAACGGGAGATTTGACATCACTGTGCTTCCTTTGAAGGAACTGTGGGGGTTGGCCGAGAATTCATCTCCTGATTCCACTATTCCATCACCGGAACAGGTCGATTCTGTTCTTCGATATGTTGATTACCGCAAAGTAAAGATGAGAGGGGATACTGTTATCTTCCTGTCGCCGGGAATAAGGGTTGATGCAGGGGGGATTGCGAAAGGGTTTGTGCTGCGGGAGACAGCGGAGCTTCTGGATCGCAGAGGGATTCCCGGTTATCTCATATCGGCAGGCGGTGATATTCTGGCGAAGGGGAAAAAAGCTGATGGAAGTGCCTGGGTAGTGGGGATAAGGGATCCGGAGGACAGGGATGAAATTCTGGGGACAGTTGAGCTTGACAGCGGTTCCATAGTTACCAGTGGTGATTATGAACGTTTCCGTATTGTAAATGGAAAAAGGTATCATCATATTTTCAATCCTGCTACCGGTTACAGTTGCAGCAGAAACCACAGCCTGACTGTCAAGGGGAGCGACCCGGTAGAGATCGATATCTTGAGTACCGGCCTTTTCTGTATGGATCCTGAGGAGATAATCAGCTTTTTTGATGACCGTCCCAGGCTCGAAGGGGTTGTTGTGGATTCCTCCGGTAAAATATTTGTCAGTCGCGGATGGAGAGAGGATCTGAAGCTGCGGGATAGCTTAAGTGCTGTAGTAAATGTTTCCCGCTGATTATCTGCCTTTCAGAAACTCATGGATCTCGACAAGAACCGGAAGCTGTTTCTTGAATTCTGAAAGGAAAAGGCTGTTGGGTCCATCGCAAAGTGCTTTGTCCGGATCCGGATGCACCTCAAAAAACAGCCCGTCAACACCTGATGCCAGAGCAGCTTTCGCGAGTGGAATAACCAGATCACGGTTTCCAAGAGAGCATCCTTTTCCCGCACCTGGCATCTGCACACTGTGGGTAGCATCGAAAATCACAGGTGCACCAAACGATTTCAAGACAGGTATTCCGGCATAATCAACAACCAGACGGTTATAACCGAAGAATGTCCCCCGTTCGGTTATCCAGGTGTTTTTTCCTGCTTTTGCCAGTGCAAAACGCATCTCCTCCGGTGACATGAACTGACCCTTTTTAATGTTGACAGTCTTTCCGGTCAGGCCGGCAGTATGGAGCAGATCAGTCTGCCTGCATAGAAATGCAGGGATCTGAAGCACATCGACCACATCCGCGGCCTCTTTTACCTGTGATGGTTCATGGATATCGGTAAGAAGGGCAAGCCCGGTTTTCTCTCTGACCTCTTCCAGAACACGCAAACCCTCCTGCGGTCCAGGTCCCCTGAAGGAATCTCGAGAGGTACGGTTAGCTTTATCGTAAGAAGCTTTGAAAATGATATCAACCTTGTATTTCTGGGAGAGCGCAGCGAGGTTCGATGCGATTTTCAGACAAAGCTCTTTACTTTCGATTACGCAGGGGCCTGCTATGAAAAAAAGCCTCTTTTGTCCCTTCTTCTGAAATCTGAAAACAGATGCTTTGTTTTTCATGGCTTCCCTTCTGAATTTTTAATTGACTCCAAATTAAGGTTCAACTTATATTAAACGGCTGTGTCCATGGATAAAATAGCATTTCTCCAGACTAATAGCAGCGCATTTAATAAACAATTAATAAACGGAGGACTTTATGGCCATTAAAGTTGGTATTAACGGCTTCGGAAGAATCGGTAGGATGGTTTTTCAGGCTATCTGTGATCAGGGACTTCTGGGCAAAGAGATCGATGTGGTTGCAGTTGTCGATATTTCCACTGATGCTGACTATTTTGCCTATCAGATGAAGTACGATTCAGTTCACGGACATTTCAAGCACACTGTTTCAACAGAAAAAAGCGATCCGTCCAAAGCTGAAGCAGACATCATCGTTGTAAATGGCAACAAGATAAAATGCGTCATGGCCACCAAAAATCCTGCTGAACTCCCCTGGAAGGATCTGGGAGTTGAATATGTCATCGAATCAACCGGTCTGTTTACCGATTCCGAGAAAGCAAAAGGCCATCTGGAAGCCGGTGCCAAAAAAGTTATCATCTCTGCTCCCGGTAAAGGCAATGTGAAGACAATAGTGATGGGTGTGAATCAGGATGAATACGATCCGGCTAACCATCATATCGTCTCTAATGCATCATGCACCACTAACTGTCTGGCTCCCGTGGTTCATGTACTGCTCAAGGAAGGTTTCGGGATTGAGACTGGTCTTATGACCACTATTCATGCTTACACAGCCACTCAGAAAACCGTTG
>DAOTAZ010000068.1:11504-12016 GCA_035382965.1 Chitinispirillaceae bacterium
CAAAGAAAGACTGGAGAGGCGGCCGTGCTGCAGCACAGAACATCATCCCCTCAACAACCGGTGCCGCAAAGGCAGTGGGTGAAGTGCTTCCTTCAACAAAAGGCAAGCTCACAGGTATGTCTTTCCGTGTTCCCACACCTGATGTGTCTGTTGTTGATCTTACTTTCCGTACAACTAAAGACACTTCCATTGAAGAGATCGATGCCAAGCTGAAAGAAGCTTCCAAGACATATCTCAAGGGTATCCTGGGTTACACAGATGAAGAGCTGGTATCAACCGATTTTATCCATGACAGCCGCTCTTCTATCTATGATTCTCTTGCCACACTCCAGAACAACCTCAAAGGCGAGAAACGTTTCTTCAAGGTTGTTTCCTGGTATGACAATGAGTGGGGATACTCAAACAGAGTCGTTGATCTTGTTCGTTTCATGGCTTCAAAGTAAGCCGGAGACTTTCTGATGAAAAAAGAAAAGGGCGGAGTGATCCGCCCTTTTTTATTGGGTGCGCCCGGC
>DAOTAZ010000069.1:0-11965 GCA_035382965.1 Chitinispirillaceae bacterium
TTATATCAATGGCGAAATGAAAGGCGCATGGCTCAACCCCGAGAATGCCGAGTACAAGGAAATCCAAAACCGTTTTTTACGGCTCCGGAAAAAGTGTTACTGTCCTACTACATATAAGAATGTTTGGACTGAAAGGCAGGCAAGGTGCAATCTCTATTGGCAGAGAGGTGTTAAGAGGAGACTGCGAATGCAATGTGAATCTTTTATACATAATTATTACCCTGAGTGCATCTATATACTGATACCAGAAGCAATGGGCGTTAATGTGTTTAGAACAGCCTACAAGCATGGAATAATTCTGAGAAGAAACCCAGACATTGTTTACAAAATAGCATTAATTGGTAGCGGGCGGTGATATACAATGCTGCAAGAATTAATGGCAATCATTCCAGATCTGAAACCAGAAGAAATGCCTGGCAAGCTGCGTGATGTAGCTATTAAATGTGGAATAGAGGATGCATTAAGCTTGCTGCAGCACGTCCCTGGGCTGGAAATTTACGTTCCTACTTCTGGCCGGGACATCTATAACTATAATTACATAAAGGATAATTACAAGGGTTTTAACGCGCTTTCAATAGGTGTTAAACTGGGAATAGATAGCTCAAAAGTAAAATCACTTGCAAAGAAAAGCAAATCCTTTTCAGACCCTCTTACTTCAGTCCAACTGCGAATTGTAGAAACGGAATGCGGTAAAGATATAGCGAATCGTTTATTGATGAACTTCCCTGGTGAACGTATCCAGGTTCCCACAAATGACAATTTCTTAAAACGTAAATACATTAAGAAGTTTTTCAATGGAACAAACGGCCAGGAGATCGCGATTAAGCTGTGTGTCACAGACCGCTTTGTCCGCAAGGTAGTAGTAGAAAACTACAATGAAAAAAGAAGCCTGCAATTAAGCCTGTTTTAACTAACTTCTGTAAATATTTCATTGGCTAATGGCCACCAACACCAGTGCACTCTACCCAAATCACCATTCTTTTTAACTGTTTTAATATCAATTACTTACGCTTTATTAGCCAATAATTTTCTTTTTGGCTAATAATTTTGGCTAATGGAATGGTTCATTAGCTAATAAAATCTGGCAGCTCGAGGGGATCGCGTGTTTGATATGATTCAATATTTCTGGGGATATTTATTAATTTCAATTTATGGAAGCAATGTCTATTTTTAGTATCATTTTAGACGTTCAAACGGTAAGAAACCGGTAGTTTTGGTAATTTATTCTCAAACTGGTCAGATCTGCATAACTTATTTAAATTTAATGAGATGCGAGCATTTTAAGGCATTTAAAAGCATCTCAAATTACCTGAAAAACAATACTCAGCTATCTTCCATCCTCAAGTCGGGAAATCAGAAACTCCGGCATTCTGGCTTTTTTCATCTTTGCCTGGGCTTTTTCAATATTATAAGTAACACGGCGGTATGAAAACACACCCTTTTCACTGTCAAATATCCCGTAGCATGATCCGGGGTTTCTATCACGCGGCTGACCGACACTTCCCACATTTATCAGCAGACGAGCCCCCTCCACATCATGGAGGCACACCGATGTATCCTGGTGAACATAGAGTTCATTATTCTTGTCGAGCACAATAATCAGAGGAATATGGGTATGTCCGATAAAACAGAGTTGAGAATCAAAGAACTGGAAGTTAAAAGCTGCCTCTTCAAGTGATGTTATGTAATACCACATATTCGGTTCATACGGAGTTGCATGAACCAGTGTCATCTGAGGTTTCTGGTGTTTGTAAGGTAGTGATCTGAGAAATTGCCGGGATTCTTTTTTAAGATTTCTCGATGTCCACTCTATAGCAATCTTGGCGTGAATGTTGAAATGCTGAGTCGAGAGTAAATCAACCGCTGCTGCATCGTGATTCCCAAGCAGAGTAATTGGACATCTTTTATTTACTATTTCCACGCACTCATTGGGGTTAGCCCCATAGCCCACAATATCACCCAGACAGATTACCTCATCGATACTCTGCCCGTCTATATCTTTCAGCACTGCTTCCAGAGCTTCAAGATTGGCATGAATGTCGGATATGAACGCAAATCTCATCTGGATTATCCATTCTCCATGAAGCGGAAAGTGCTGGAACCGATCTCGATGCGGTCTTTATGCTGGAGGAGATGATTTCGGATCGATTTGCCGTTCACCTTTATTTTACCCATGAGTTTATTAGCATGTATGTAGAAACCTTCAGTCTGTTTTTCTATGGAAACCTGGCCCTCACCTATCATGAACCCTGAAACAAAAATATCATCATCTTCGCCGTTTCCTACGGAAAGAAAGGGTTTATCCAGCTTATAAACCACGTGCTTATTTGTTTCAATTAATACTGCTGTGCTCTCTTCTTTTTCGGTTTTTACATCCTTCTCATCAACGATCTGTTCAGACTGTACAATCGGCTGGTTGTAGACAGAAGATGCAGGGTGCATATCCTGGAATCCGCTGTGAGATTCCTGATCCAGGTTGATTTGTTCAAAGAGTATAGTGTACTTGCCGATTGTGATTTTGTCACCACTGTTGAGAGTGATTCTCTTCACCCGTTTTCCATTTACATAGGTGCCATTCAGAGAGTTGAGATCAGAGAGAACATACTTGTGGTCAGCATCTTCTTCGATCTTTGTATGCCGGCGGGAGATGCCCATATTTGCAATTGAAATAGTGTTTTCAGGAAGCCGCCCGATACTGACAACCGGCTCATCCAGTTCATAGGTCTTGAGCGGTTCTCCATTGTAAAAGACTACAAATTTGAGCATAGAATCAACATCTCTGTTTCACAGGAAAAAAAAATATACAACTTACAATTATTTCAGGCAATAAATCAGCAAACAGTCGCCGTTTTTTTTCAGAAAATCTCAAAACAGGTCAGCCTGACCTGAATAAAGAATATAATTCGTACTGTCAACAGATAAACAAGATATAAATTGCAGTAGCAAAGGTTCAAGATATATCTTAATTTTCTATAATTATTCAGGTTTTCGCCTTCGGCCTGGCTCATAGCAGGCTCCGAAGGTTACCAGAGATATGAAATTGGTAAATAGTCCTGAAATCAAAACCTGAACAGGTTTTCAGTGGTATAAATTTGTATTTCCTCTTTTCCCGATCCATTTTGAATATGGCTTTATTTTTCCTGATTTTCCTTCTGATCCCCCTGACAGAAATACCGGCGCAAAACCTGGCGCAGGAAGATCCTGCAGGTCACTTTAGAGCCATCTCCCAGACTCTTGATTCACTGGACCTGGAAAAGCAGGCCAGAAAACGCAGCGGCAGATCCATCCAGGAGTTAGAATCGAAACAGGCTATCCTGGCCGATTCTCTCCAAATTTTAAAAAAGAAGCTCCAATCCACATCACCAGTCTCTGTACCGGCACGCAAGATCGCCTCTCTTCCTTTTCCACCCCAGAACATTTTTGACTGGATCATCACGATTGTCGGAGCCGCGGCAGCAATTTCAGGAGTTATGCTGGTAATCGGGGTACTCAGAAATATCGCAGGAAGGAAAAAAAGCCCTCCAGTGAGACCTGCAGGCAAGGCAACCTATTCCCTTAAAGAGATCATGCGTACTACCCCCTCCCCCTTAGAGGAAGAAAGCCCTGAGTCTGAAGTTTCAGTGCAGGAAAACAATCCGGCAGACGATCTGCGGCAAAGAGTTGCATCCCCTCAGTATGAGTCCCGGTTACAGGGTAAATCCGGAGATATCGACAAGGTACTTGACCCTGATCCGGAACCTCAGCAGTTAAATGAACTTGAATTCAACGTGCTTCAGGCGGCCAAAGATGGTGTTTCGGTCCAGGAGATCTCCCGCAGGTTCCATATCAGCGCTGATCATGTTTCTCTGATTCTGAGGATCTCCGGATTCAAGCAGAAGTAACAATGACTTATACACACAAGTTCCATTCAGAATTTAAAAAATACAGAGTTGCTTTCCGCACAGTTTTCAATGCATAATATGTGTAGATTTGCTTAAATTATAATTCCGCTCATACTGGATTCCCGAAACAGAAGCAATACTGTTCTGCTGACATTCCGGGAGAGAGACGGGCGGTTTCCATTTACAACTTTCCGGGTACAGCCTGCTATGATCCCTGATTCTATTATAGTTGCCGCCTGCACTATCCCGGAGTCACTTAACTCAAAAAAAACTGCCAGAGGAACTGTTGAAAAAAGGGTTGATCCTGAAACGATTATCATCAAAGTCGGGCAGGATAAGATAGAAGCGAAAGTACCTGAGGGCAAACTGCAGGCTGGTGATGCAGTTATCGTGAAAGTCCGGAAAGACTATGTTCTTCTGGAAAAAATGCAGGCACAATCAGAGCAAACCTCCAGGCAGTCAGATACCTTTTCCTCCGCCTCCCCCCATTACAGCAGTAAGCAGATAAGCAGTGTTTTGAATTCAGCCATTGAACAGTTGAAAGCAGATCCGAATAACCATCATCTGCCACAGAGAATCATCTCTGTTATTAATGCGATGAAATCCGGCATCTCAGATGATCAGCGTGAAGCTCTCCGGAAGGTTGTTGCAGCCGCTGCTGATCCCGGCAATTCACCGGCAGAACTGCAAAGCCGCAGACAGGAACTCATCAACCTGCTGGAATCCATTGAAAAGGAGATTGTAAAAAACCCGCCGGTAAAGGGTTCGGAAAAACTGATAATTCTGGAGATACCCGACCGGAACATACCTGAAGGTCTGTATAAGTTTTCGGGTAAAGAGGATCTGCAAGTATTCCTGCAAAGCAAAGGGATCCAGATTCCGGATCCGGGAAATACACATACCGGAAGTACAGAAAGCAGAAATGATCTTTACCTCAGGACATTTCCCTCAGATTCAGGTACCACGGCAATATTGCTTGATAAGAAGGGTCTTATGGGAGAATTGGAGTCCTGGACGCGGGGGTTCTCAAGCAGTGTCATGCAATCTATACCAGTCAGGGTCTTTGAGCAGATTCTCAGCAGTACGGGAAAGATCGATATTTCGGCCCTGAATCAGATTGATGCGATTCTTCAGTCAGCGCAATACACCCTGCCACAATCGCGCGCAGGCTCCGAAGCCGCCCAGACAGCATCTGTTGCCCAATGGCTGCAGACAGCACTTGAGAACAGTTCGATACTGACTGAGATTACAATGCGGCCTCCTGTCAGCGCCTCGACAGTCGCAATACAGCTCGAAGAGATAAACAGATCGCTGAGTGCAGATTCGATTCATCACCTGACTGCTCCGGAACAGATCGCTGTTACAGATAAGATTCTTGAAAATACAGATAAGAGGGCAGATTTTCTGATAAAACTGATGCAGAAAATCGGGTATAATTTTGAGAATAAAATCGCTTCATCAGAAAATGTAGAGATTGAAAGCGAACCGGATCTGAAATCCTCTCTCCTTTCATTTATCGGTTCCATAAAAGAGACAACCCCGGTTAAAAACGGTCCTCAGGTTGACGAAGTCAAAGAAACCCTGGGAAAGATTGAATCTCTTCGTAAAAGTATAGAAGCTCGTATACAAGCTCCAGAAATGGAAACTCCGGAAGCACAAACTGAGAAAAATGCAAATATCGTGGCGAAAGCTGTTTCACTGGCCCAATGGATCCACTCTGCACCTCAAAGCACTCAGACAGCCACGGTCTATAAAGGAAAAAGCGGCAGGGACAACAATTTTGTCTCCACGCTCTCATTTCTGCTGAAAGAGATCAGCACATCGGTTGACAAGAAGGTTCTTCCGGAGTTCACAGATCCGGTTTTGGCAGAAAAAGCGGCAGAATTTGTGGACACAAAGAGCAAAACCGATTTCTTTACAAAGCTTCTGCGCATGTTCACAATCGATCCCGAAAGGGAAAACAGTGAATCTAACCCGGCACAAAAGAGTGTTTTTCATGATCTGTCAAAAACAATTCTTTCCCTGTTTGGAGCTGAAACCGGCACAGATTCATTAGAGGGCAATTTTATACAGAAAAGTACTGACAGAACATTTTTTGAGAATTCCCGGTTTATTCCAGAGCAGGGCGGCCCTGAAAAAATCTCACCAGAGAAAAAAATTCCTCCTGAGGACATAAAAGAGCTTCTGACAAAAGTGGAATCTCTTCGCAGAAGTATCGAGGCACAGCAGCAGGCTGTCAAGACAGGCAATTCCGAAGCACAGGTCGATGCGAGGGCTCAGGTTATAGCCAAAGCAGTCTCTATCGCCAACTGGTTCAGTTCCGCAGAAGATAAGATTTCTGCCGCCCTCAATGCCATTCTGAAAGAAATCAGCTCGCAAGACAGCAAATCATTCTCATTTATCACAAATCCGCAGTATGTAAAAGATATCGCGGAAAGCCCTGATGTCAAGAGCAGAGCTGATTTGTGGGCAAAGCTGTCTGGTACTTCAGTAGTATCTGAGAACCGTACCGACACCACTTCTGCCCTGACACAGAAACACTCCCCTTCTGATCTTGTAAACACTATCATTTCGTTCCTTACTGCAGGGGAGAAAATCAAACCTTCGGACGACATTTCTAACTTTGCTACTGATAAGGCATATTCCAGTACCCCATCTCAGAACCACCCTGAGCAGGTTAGGGCTGAAAATGTACCCCCCTCAGGTAAAAACAATCTCTCTCCTGAGGAGATCAGGGAATTTCAGGCCAGAATTGAATCCTTGAAGAAAACTATCGAGTCACATTTAGGTGCTGCCAGCATCGGGGCTGACGAAGAGAAGTGGAAAGAGAAAACTCTGATTGTGGAAAAGACCATTTCCCTTGCAAGATGGCTTAATTCCTCTTCGGAAACAGATCAGACTGAGGCGGTAAAGGCAGAAAAGGGAAACACAGTAACAGCGATAAACGCACTGCTTAAAGAGATAATCACCGCAATTGACAAAAAGTCCCTGCCTGAATTTACTAACCCAGCTTTTGTCAGAGATGCAGTGAAATCTGTTGAAAGCACCGGCAGAAACGGTTTACTCGAGCAAATACTGAGAATTTCCGGAACAGAAATCGCACATGGAGAAACCCATTTAAAATCAGTGTTCAGACAGGCATTCATAGAATTGACGAGTTCCATCGCTTCATTTCTGGCTGAAGAGAGCAGTTCTTCCTCCGGAACAATTCAGGAAGTCTCCAGCAGGGATGCCGGCGGCAAGCCATTGACCTATACCTCAGTTATAAAGCCAGAGTATGTAAACGCAGAAAAGACAGTTCCATCTCAGGGAAGCAGGATTCCTCCTGAAGATATAAAAGAGCTTCTGAAAGAATTCGAATCTCTTCGTAAAAGCCTGCAAACACAACTGCAGAGTAATGGAACAAAATTCACAGGTAATCAGACTGTCTCAAATGGTGAGATTGAGCAGAAAGCAACAGTGCTTGCCAGATGGTTCAGTTCAGGTTCTGAGATCTCTTACTCAGTCCGGGAAAGCTCTTCCGGAAGCGAAAACACGGTAACAAAACTGACCACACTACTGAATGCGATCCATACAGCTCTTGATAAAAGAGTGCTGCCTGAGTTTACAGATCCTGAGTATGTAAAATCAGCCACAGAATCACCTGATGTCAAGGGCAGAGCAGATCTGTGGACAAAGCTGTTCAGTATTTCCGGAGTTTCTGAAAGCCACTCAGATATCACTTCATCCCCCTCCAGGAAGTACACCCCTTCTGATCTGGCAGACACTGTCATTTCGCTCCTTACTGCCGGAGGAAGAATTAAACCTTCAGATGATATACACTTTATTTCAGAGCTTGCTTCTGCTGAAAAATCCTGTTCCGACATCCCATCTAAGGGCCAGCCTGAACAGATTCAGACTGAAAAAACACCTCCCCCGGAGAAAAGCAATCTCTCTCCTGAGGAGATAAAGGAATTTCAGGCCAGAGTTGAGTCTTTGAAGAAAGCCGTAGAGGCACATTTAAGTGCCCCCGATGCCAGGCCTGACAAAGAGATTTTGAAAGATAAAGCTCTGATTGTGGAAAAAGCCATTTCCCTTGCCAGATGGCTTAATTCCTATTCGGAAGCAGATCTGCCGGAGGCATTGAGGGCGGAAAAAGCCCCAAACACAGTATCATCTTTAAATACGCTGCTTAAAGAGATAATCACAGCAATTGACAGAAAGTCTTTGCCAGAATTTACAAACCCTGCTTTTGCCAAAGCTGCGGCAGAATCTGCAGAAAGCAGCGGCAGAAGCGGCTTACTCGAGCAAATTCTCAGGATTTCGGGGGCAGATACCACACAGGCAGAAGCACAAACAAAACCGGTATTCAGACAGGCATTCAACGAATTGACCAATACCATTGCTTCATTTCTGGTTGAAAAAAACAGCTCCTCCTCAGAGGTAACTCAGGAAATTTCCAGCCGGGATACCGGCGGCAAGCCATTGACATACACTTCAGTTGTAAAGACAGAGCATGTCAACGCTGAAAAAGCAATTCCGCCTCAGGAAAACAGAATTCCTCCTGAAGATTTAAAAGAGCTCCTGCAAAGAATCGAATCTCTGCGCAAGAGTTTGCAGGCACGGCTACAGCTCAGTGGAGCGGAATTCACAAACAACCAGTCAGTCTCGAAAGGTGAGATTGAAGAGAGAGCAGCAGCGCTGGTAAGATGGTTCAGTTCAGGTGCAGAGGTCAGTCAATCAGGCCAGGAAATAACTTCTGGAAACGAGAAAAACACTTCGATACTGAATTCACTGCTTAAAGCTATCCACACAGCTCTCGATAAAAGATCTTTGCCTGAGTTTACAAATCCGGAGTTTGTGAAATCAACTGCGGAATCACCGAATGTAAAAAGCCGAACAGATCTATTGTCGAAACTGCTGGAGAAATCAGGTATCAGACCAGACTATCCGGAAATCAGTCGCGATATTCCGGAAAAGACTGCCCCGGTGGTAGCACAGACGGGAAATCATTCTCCTAAACAGACGGCTGAAGCAGGCACAAGATCACGGTTCCGGACAGAGAATATCGAGGAACTGAAGGTGCAGTTGGAATCGCTTAAAAAAGAGCTGATGTCTCAGTTGCAGACAGTGGAAACAGAAACCGGGAGAAAGCAGATAAAAGAGGGATTGGTTAATCTTGCAAAAGCTCTTTCAGAAATACCCGCCAGGCTGGAAAAGCTTATCGGTGAAAAGCTTATAAGTTCAGAAAAATCTGATATATCCGACAGCATAAGCCGTTCACTCATTAAAGAGTTTCTTTCTGACAAAGCTGTCACAGATGCCTTTCTTTTGAAATTCCACCCCATTCCCATTTCCGATGACAGCACGCTTTTTGATAAAATCAAAGTTCTTACAGAAATGATTGCTGATCCATCTTCAGGGAAAGGTGAACAACTGATACAGACACTCAAAGAATTTATCTCAGGTAAATTGCCGGCACAACTGTCGCTGCTTTCCGGTCTGCTTAATGGAATTGCCTCTGTATCACCGGAAAAAGAGCAGAACGGATCTCAACTGTTCTCTTTTATCAGAAACGAAACAGCAGAAATAATCAAAAATTTCATTCCTGAAACATTTGACTGGTTTTCCGGAAAATTAACAGAAGCAAAACTGCCTGAAACTGGTAACCAGGGCACAGCACAAAAATCAGATGCTCCGCAGGTCTTAAAACCAGAATACCTGCCATCATTTCCTGCTCTCAGAGCTGATCTTGTCAATACCGCAACAGAAATATTGAATATTTTACATGGTTTTGAGAAAGCACTGAATACTCAACTATCAGGTTTAATTCCTGCGGCAAAAGACTCTGCCGGACAGGCGGAATCTATGTCCCTGACTGTCCTTTCCGGGAACAGGCAACTTGAAGCCGCTAAACAGATGATAAACCTTCCTGAGGTAATCGGTACGAGAGTGACCAGGGCCCTCAGGGAAATAGAAGAACTGGCGGGAAGGATTATCACTGAAGGCAAAACAGAAGAGGAAGTTTTGGCAAATGCAGCCCCGGAAAGGAGTGGAGTTGAAACGAGGCAATCTGTACGCGAGACTGTCAATGAATCAATCACCCGAAGGGAGTTCTTAAACCGGACAGAACAGGTCATAAGCAAAGCTGTCTCTGATCTGAAAGATACGTTAGCCAGAGTCAATACCGGATCCCATGAATCTCTCTCAGGTGGTACCAGTCACAGCAGGCTTCAGGGGTACACAGTTCAAACCTCTGTTATTCTGGAAAAAGCTGTTGAGGAGGTAATAAAGCATCTGCGCGATTTGCAGGATTCAATAAAGGATAGTTCTTCGTCTCAGATATCAAAGCAGGCAGACAGAAATGAATCAACGCGAGCTTCGGAACCCGGAAGTTCTGAAAGGTTATCAGAGAAAAGTCTTCAGAATGAAGCAGATGTTTTTACCGGCAAGGCACAGATACGCCAGTCTGTCGAATCGCTCCTTAACCGTCTGGAATCACTTCAACTGCTCGCAAGACAAACCCCTGCCCCATCGGGGGATCAACAGATAGTGGCTTTGCCGATGAAAATCGGTGGTGAATGGACAGAAGTCAATATAAGGTTTATAAAGAAGAAAGAGGGCAGGGACAAAAAAACAAAGCAGAATCATTTTTCTGTGTATCTCAATGTCTCTCCTTCTCAGCTTGGTGCAATTTCTGTCAAATTGGAATATGAGCTGAAGAAAAGCATGAGTCTTGATATTGAGTTTGAGAAAAAAGAGACCAGAACATGGTTTTCACGCAACAGTGAGAGCCTCAGGGAGGCTCTCAGTAAACTTGACCTCCCTCAGGTGCGGATGGTAATTCATCAGGTAAGGAATAAGGAGCAGAGGAGAGAGCAGGTTAAAGAAACTGATGGGGCAATCGACTTGAAGATATGAGAAGATCATGAAAAAAGCGGATAACAGAGAGAAAGCGGTTGCGCTCAGATACCAGGAGAAGAAGGACGATGCTCCAAGGGTAGTAGCAACAGGAAAGGGCCTGGTTGCCCGGAAGATCAAAGAGATTGCTCTTGCAAATGGTGTCCCGATATATCAAGATAATGATCTTGTGGAGCTTCTGGCCCAGATCGATATAGACAGGGAGATTCCGCCTGAGCTGTATGCGGCTGTAGCCGAGATACTGAGCTGGATCTACAAGGCAAATAAAGAGTTGAAAAAAGAGATTATACCGGGGATATAACAAACGATTTAGCCTTACTGTTAGCTGAAAATCAGTAGTGGACAGAAAAAGGAGAATTGATGAAAATAACGGAAAAGGCAGCATGTTTTCTATCAGTGCTTGTATGGATGTGCTCAGCCGGATATGAAGTGGTTTTTATAGGTTTGCAGGGAGAAGGTGCACCTGCAGTAGAAAAGACCTATGATCGTCTGCTCAGAGAGCATCTGTCTGTTATGCCCGAAATTAATGCGGCTGATTATCTTCAGTCTCAGAAATACGCAAAAATGATCAGTTTCCTGGATTATCCTGTTGTTTCAAAGTCTCTGGTTGAAGCGATGGAGCCGATAGCGAATGATACCGCACTTTTTGTATGGGGAACTGTGAAAGAGTTTAAAATAACCCCTCAGCGCAAGATGCTTTTCTGGGTAAAACTGAAGGGGGAACTCACCATTGTTTTGAATATGTATACCC
The DNA here is from genome assembly GCA_035382965.1 of Chitinispirillaceae bacterium. Taxonomy (GTDB): domain Bacteria; phylum Fibrobacterota; class Chitinivibrionia; order Chitinivibrionales; family Chitinispirillaceae; genus JAAYIG01. Next base: position 11,533 of record DAOTAZ010000069.1, read on the forward strand.
TGTCAAATCGCGATTACGCATATTCAGGAGACGTGAAAGCAGTGACATACAAATCCAGAGGAATGGCAGGGATTGGTTCCCTGGAAAAGCTGGTGCATATTTCAGCGCTTGATCGGGCTGAATTACTGGAAAAACTGGAATATGAGGCTGTCAGGATTTCAGGCCAGATGATTTCCGAACTTTGCCGGAAAGCGCTTCCCGGGAAAAAAGGGAAAAAAGACGAAGGCACCGCCAAAGCAGACACAAGCAGTGGCGGTGCAAATGCATCATTGATTTCTGACCTTTTTGATGTTTCCGATGTTGAGGTAAAGAAGATAGATATCGACAGTTCGGGGACAAAGACAGAGTCTGACAGTGCGGTTACAGAGCAGTCGAAGCCCGACAGTCTGTTGAGCTCTGAGATTTCACAGCCGGACAGTACAGGTTCTCCGGC
>DAOTAZ010000070.1:0-11937 GCA_035382965.1 Chitinispirillaceae bacterium
ATTTTATGGCGGAGAGGCAGGGATTCGAACCCTGGGTACGGGAACCGTACACACGCTCTCCAGGCGTGCCCCTTAAACCAACTCGGACACCTCTCCGCAAATTTTTGTAAGACCTTAAAATAATTTCCGGTAAACGTGTGGGTGTAACTTTCGGGCAGAGAGATTTTTCCATTATATCATTTATAGATACCCTCCAGCAGCCAAAATGGAAATCACTTATGTTTGCCTCTTCTCCCGCTGCTGCTCAAACGTATATTTAGTTCTGTACCTGAATTTCCTGCGTGTTCCGCCCGGGTAATTCCGATACAGACAATTACTTCCCCAATTAAATCAAGGAATTCTTTTCTTAATCAGGTTGACAAAATAAGATAACGCATCTTTAATTAAACCAGATTAATCAAAGGTAAAAAAAATGATTGGATTCTTACCCCTCATCATTCTTCTCTTCTGCCTGAGTCCTCTGGGCCAGGAAAAACCTTCAGGCACAATCACTGAGGAACCTGAAGAGATTTTACTGGAAATTGATGCCGATGCCGATGCAGAGCCTGTGGCTGAAACAACAGAGGAGGATTCTCTTCCCCCGATCGATAAAATGCCTGAACTTTTGACATTCGTAGAGGCGGATTATCCTGCTGAACTGGTAAAGAAAGGTATCGAGGGGTCTGTCTTGCTCGAACTGCTGGTCAATGAAACCGGTGGTGTCGACAGTGTAACTGTGTTAAGAGGGGTGGATCCGCTGCTCGACAGCAGTGCTGCAGCCGCATGCAGACGTTTCAAATTCACTCCTGCAACCGCCGATGGAGACAGTGTCGCTGTGCTTCTCCAATACGAGTACCGCTTCAGTCTTCAGGAAGCTGTAGACTCGATTCCTGAAACAGTCAACTTTCTGGGAAAGATACTTGAAAAGGGCACCCGTGCCCCTGTTGCCGATGCCATGGTTGTTTTGACTTTCAATGATACTCTTTCAGATAAAACCCTTCCTCTTCCCTTCAGAGAGTATATAAAAAAGATCGCATCCATACCCGGGCAGCGGCTTGAGGAGGGCAAGCTTGTAACTGAATCTGACTCTCAGGGTGTTTTCCGCTTTTTTAGTCTTCCCGCCGGTACTGTAGAAGTTTCGGTTATTGCCTCAGGATACAGTTCCTCCGGAACAAAAGAGACAATAACAAAAAATGAGGAGCTTTCCGCCAATTATTTCATCGAGCGCCATTCCTATTCCGACTATGAGATAGTGGTATATGGGCAGATAGAGGAAAAAGAGATCAGCAGGCGTCAGATGTCAATTCAGGAGGTCCGCAGGATACCCGGTCTTGGCGGTGATGCGATCAGGGTTGTACAGGCGATGCCCGGGGTGGCCAGACCCTCTTTTGGGTCCGGTGATGTCATAGTCCGGGGGGCGCCGTCATGGGATTCACGTTTTTTTCTTGACGGAATACAGTTGCTTTCCCTCTACCATTTTGGAGGTCTCAAATCCATTTACAATTCCGAGGCTCTTGAATCGATCGATTTTTATCCGGGTGGATTCGGGACACGGTACGGAGGAGCAATAGGGGGAGTAATAGAGATAAACGGCAGAGAAGCAAAATCAGACAGATTTCATGCACAGGTGGATGTCAGTAATGTCGACGGGTCATTTCTGGTAGAAGGTCCGGTAAACGAGAATGTAAAAGTACTTCTTTCAGGACGTCGCAGCTTTATTGGCGAGATTCTGGGTCTGGCCGCGAAGATGGCAGAGGATCAGTTTCCGGCAACACTCTCACCTTTTTACTGGGATTACCTTTTAAGAACCGATGCCGGTTTGCCGTCAAACCACAAACTCTCTTTCACTCTTTTCGGCTACCGTGATAGTCTGGGAATAATCTACCCTGATTTGCGGATCGGCTCCGAGGAGGTTTCCGAGGCCAGGGACAGGCTTGGGATGAATCTTTCTTTTCATACCGGAATCCTGGGATGGGACTGGACACCTGACAATAAGTGGAAAAACTCTCTCCGGTACAGCCTCAGTTACGGCATTCAGAGAGTTTCAGTTTTCGGCATCATGCGTCAGGATGCGGATATGTTGACCAGCTATTTCAGGGATCAATTGACATATGAATTCAACCGTCACTGTGCCTTGAACATTGGAGCAGACGTTCAAAATATCTCCTATGACATGGAACTTATCATTCCCTCCGCCGATGGTCTGTTTCAGAGAGATTCCAATGAAAACTGGCATTTCGGAGTAGTCGGCGCCTACCTTAATCTCGAATGGAAACCCATCGATGAACTGCTTATCATTCCGGGAATCCGTTATGATTATTTCCCGGAACTTATATATGACGGATCGATTGTGCCTGAATTCTGGAAATACCAGGGATTTGACAACAGCAGAGGTTACAGCGGTGAACCATCAGTGCGTATTAATGCCAGGTATGAGGCATTAAAAAATCACACTTTCAAAGCCGCAATCGGCAATTACAGCCAGACCCCCCAGCCCATGGGTCAGGTAATACACCAGAAATGGGGTGTCCCGTCAATGCCGGCAACCAAGGCTGCACACTATGTTGCCGGACATGAGTGGAAGATAAACGATCTTATCAACTCGGATCTGCAGTTTTATTTCAATAATCAGTGGGACATTCCCAGGATGGCGGAAGGAATTGAAATCGCAAAGTCTGACAGGCTCTGGTACAGTAACGGCAGAGGCCGGATGTACGGTATGGAACTGATGCTCAGGCATTTACAAAACGAGAGGTTTTTCGGCTGGATCGCCTATACTCTCTCCAGAAGCGAACGGTATAATCAACTGGAGAAAAAGTGGGTACTGTATGGAAAAGATCAGACCCATAACCTGCAGATGCTTGGGAGCTGGCATTTAAAAAGAGAATTCGATTTCGGTTTCCGTCTGCGGTTTGTCAGCGGTGATCCAACAACACCTGTAATCGGGGTTATCGAAAGTGAAAACGGCAACTATTTTATCCCTGAGTATGGAGAGACAAACTCCTCACGTGTAAATCCTTTCTTCCAGCTTGATCTCAGGCTTGACAAAAAACTGGTGTTTGATAAATGGATGTACTCTTTTTACATCGACCTTCAGAATATCAGTTGGTTTCTATACAAGAGTCCGGAGATGGAGTTTTACAACTACGATTATACGGATAAAACGACATTCAGTATGTTTCCCATGCTGTCAGCCGGAGTAAAAGCCGAATTTTAAGGGAGAAAAATCAATATGCTGAAACTTATATGCATTCTTCTGCTTCTTTTCCTGGGATGTACCACTTTCCCGACAAAATACGAGAGGATCGAAGAGGACAAAGTCCGTCTTATCGATTTCATTTATGAACCTCCGGAAGCATCACCTGGAGACACGGTCAATGTCAGAGCCGTTTTCAGCGGACGGAAAGTCCTGCCTGAAGACCTTTCCTGGAAAATATCCTACAAGGTGCTGAAAAATTACTACGGCTTCGACACAGCTCTCGATGTGCATCCGCTTGAATACAGTACTTCAGAGTGTCATTTTTCCGAAAACACATCATGTATCTCCTTCAATATGGTCATACCCCGGAACATAATAAGGGAAAGTCCGTCTGTTCCTGAGGACCTGCTTTCTTTATTACCCGAAAAGTACCGGAAAATGATTCCTGATGAATTTGCCAGGCTTAAGAAAAATGATCTGCTTAATATGGTCGAAATGATGGCATCACAGATTAAAAAAGCCGATGAAACGGCTCTGAAGCAGATCTCTTCCCAGTACGACTCTATAATGGAGTTTCTTCCCCAGATGCTTCAATACCTGACTGTACAACTGAGAATTTTTGCAAAGGTAGATAACTGGCACACAATACAGAGTGATTATTCTGTCCGTTACAACAGCATCTTTTCGCGCCTTCCCGGAGCTGATGTTTTTGTAAACGCAAACCCTGTAATCGATTCTGTGGGAATTTACATGGTTGAGGGGAAGGGGCGGCAGTATTATGATCCCGCAGAGAAAAAGCACAAATTTCTGAGACTCTACGGGCCCGATGATCCAGGCGATGTAATCCAGGAGGTATTAATTGATACAAGCAACACCTCCTATTTCGTCGTTGCATTTACGAGCCGGAAAGATTCCGAGATAACAATAGAGGGGAATCTCATGACGGAGGACCACTGGACCAGTTGGTATTACAAGCTCGATCCTGAGGAAACAGAAGGAGTATCCCGGAATGATTTCATGGACATTGTCGGCATGGGAGATTCTGTTTCTCTGTTTATCACCCCTGCCAGCAGGAAGATAAAAACATTTACCCTGTGGCTTGAGGTAACTGACAGACTGCTGAATGTAATGAACAGGCCTCAGGGCTCAATGATCAAAGAGGTAAGAGGCAGATTCCGGTATAAGTAAGCTTACTGGATTCCTGCTTCCGCAGAAATGACCTGGAGGTGAGGTGTTGCCTGTAAGGAACATCTGCCACCTCCGGGCATCATAACCTGTCTGGCACAATTTTCGCAGCTTCTTGAATAGCTTTATCCCTCAGTTCCATAAAAAAGGAAAAAATGTGGCAACGGACATTTCTGTTACAGAAAGGTTCCAGAAGGCGCTATTAGCCGTAGACAGGATTATGGCAAGGGAGGTAATCGAGGAGGCATCTCAGAGAAGCGGGTTGATAAGCAGCATTGAGGAGGTTATCGTTCCTGTTCTGGAAGAGATTGGAAAGAAATGGGAAAAAGGTGAAATAGCTCTGTCACAGTATTATATGAGCGGGCGTATATGTGAGGAAATAATCAGCAGGCTTTTCCCCTTAAACCACAGTAACATCTCATTTCAGCCGAAGATTGCCATTGTTACGCTTGAGGATTATCATCTGCTCGGGAAACAGATTGTTTATTCATTTCTGCTCTCAATCGGTTACAAAATCCGTGATTACGGGACTATGGTGGTTCCTGATCTGATAAAGCGTTCTCTGGAAGATGATATAAGGCTGCTCCTGATCTCCGTACTTATGCTTCCATCCGCACTCCGTGTCAAGGACGTCAAGCAGGGGTTTATAAAAGCCGGAAAAGAGATAAAAATTGCAGTAGGTGGTGCGCCTTTCCGGCTCGATCCACAGCTATGGAAAAAAGTAGGAGCGGATATGGGTGGCCGGAACGCATCCGATGCCATGGATATTGTTATACAATTCCTGGCTGAATCTGGTTGAGAGCAGATTTATGAAACCCGAAAAATGACATCGATGCACGGGGACGGTATCCTCTGGACTGGATCTGAAAATGAGCGAGAAAGTTTTTATTTTTGTCTGTGAAAATCATCTCCCTGAGGTCAAGGCTGCGGTAAAGGCGGAACAACTTGACGATGTGCTAGTTGCCCGGCTCCCTGTATCATGCCTCTATCCCATGAAAACCGGAACCGGTGAAGTAATCAGGACTGTCAGGGAGCAGGCCGGAAGTTCTGATTGTATCTGTATTTTTGACTATTCGCTGAATGCAGAGACTGGAACCGGACTGGAAAAGCAGTGCACACTTGTACGGTTATCAAGCTGCTTTGAGCTGTATGCTTCTCCTGAAGTCATTTCAGATTACCTCAGTAAAGGCTTTTACCTGATATCATCCGGTATGCTTTCCAATTGGCGTAAGAATATGGAACAGCTGGGACTCAAACGGGAAACAGCCCGGGAGATGTATTCTCAGTCAATCAAAAAACTCTTATGGCTGGATACCGGAGCAGGCGAAAACACCCGGGAAGAGATGGAGGCATTTTCCGCTTTCCTTGACATTCCGTTTAACAGGGTTACTGTTGGTCTTGGCTATACCCGTCTTTTTTTATCGAAGATAGTCCTGGAGTGGAGGAATAGAAAGGAGAGGAAGAGAAATACTGAGGATCTGGAGTATCGCGACCGGCAGATCGCTGATTTCGCCATGGCACTGGATCTGATGGGTGAGATTTCCATCATGTCCTCAGAGACAGTGGTAATAGAGAATATCTTAAAGCTCTTTAATGCAGTATGCGCACCGAAAGCTCTCATTTACATACCTTTGGCAGACCACAAATCCGGTAAACCAGTATTCTGTCCGGGGTCGGTCAGGATCAGTGAAGAATTCATCTCCAGAGTCGATAGAATGGAGACAGAGTATATCAGGACCGATTCAGGGAAAGGTTTTGCGATTCAGATAAAGCGCAGGAATGAACCTATGGGTGTAATTATCATGGAGAATTTCGCCTTTCCTCAGTACAGCAATTACTACCTCAATTTTGCGTTATCTGTAAACAATGTGATCTCTCTTGCCGTATCAAACGCCCGCGCCTATGAAAAGCTCAGTGAAGCCAGAGGAGATCTGATGGTGGCTAATGAGGAACTGGAGGCATTTTCCTATTCAGTGGCACATGATCTCAAAACACCTTTACAGGTTATTAACGGGTTCGGAAACCTGTTAAAGGATGAGTATGCTGAGATACTGGGGGATGATGGCAGGGAATACATCCACAAGATACTGACATCGACGGAAAGGATGTTCCAGTTGATAGATGATCTGTTGCGTCTGGCAAGAACCGGCGCGGGTGAGATTTCCCTCACCGAAACCAACCTGTCAGAAATTGTCAATACCATACTCGATTCCCTGATCCGAAAGGAACCCGGCCGGAAGGTGGAATTCAGGGTTGCGGAGAATGTCAGAACGATGGCGGATGCTCAGCTTATTATGATAGTTCTGGAAAACCTGCTGAGAAACGCCTGGAAATTCACGGAGAAGAATCCGGAGACCTTTATAGAATTCGGGGAATTTGTGCTGGAGGGTAAGCATGTTTTTTTTGTCAGGGATAACGGGGCAGGGTTTGACATGGAGAGAGCAGGAGATCTATTCCTTCCCTTCAAAAGGCTTCATTCCGGAAAAGAGTATCAGGGTACAGGGATCGGGCTTACAATAGTAAAGCGGATCATTCAGAAACACGGAGGGAAAATCTGGGCCAATGGTGAGCGCGGAAAGGGTGCTGTCTTTTACTTTACCCTGAAATAAACTGTGTTTTCTTCGGGGTTTTTTAAACAAAGAGCCCGGATTTCCGGGCTCTTTGTTGTTTTTATCTGACAATGTCTTTGAAGGCTTTTCCGGCTTTGAACCTGATGTTCTTTGAGGCTTTGATTTTGATGGTTTCGCCGGTTTTTGGATTGCGGCCGGTACGGGCTTTACGTGTAGAAACACCGAAAGAACCGAAACCGATGATATTTACGCCCTTCTTCACGTTCTTTTTGATGTTTTCCAGAACGGAATTGACAGCTTTCTGCGCAGCGTCTTTTGAGCCGCCCAGATCCTTTGCAACTGCAGCAACCAGATCACCTTTGTTCATGAGAACCCCTTTTGTTTAGGTTGAGATGCGTATAACAGATCACGAGGATCTAACTTGATTTTCCTCTTGATTTTTATGAAATAAGATTACTTATTCTTATTTGTATCCGAATTTATTCAGATACAGACTCTATCGGGCCCCTCCGTGTTTTGCATTAAAAACATTTTGTTCTATATGAAAAGGAGCTGGTTTTCTGAAGTAAAGCGGACAGGATTTCGATGAGGGAAAAAGAAGGTACAGGCCAGAAGATTTCCCGGGTTTTTTAAGAATTATCTCTTTGCCTGTGAGCATATTCCGGTTCCGAAAAGCCCTTATTTATCAAGGTTAAATCATTAGTAATATAACATTGATTCACAAATAAAACAATCAATATTTTACTCCGTACAACCGGAGAAAAGTCAGCATTTTCAGGGTTCTGAGGATGGTGAGACCATCTCATAAAGCATGGCGATTTCCCCGGCCCAGAGCGACTCATCTATTGTCTCCAGCACAAGAGGCAGCTCCTCGAAACGGGGATCATTCATAATAAAACGGAAAGCATCAGTCCCCAGCTCCCCCTTCCCTATCGAATGATGTCTGTCCAGCCTGCTTCCCAGAGCAGCTTTGGAATCGTTAAGATGTGCTCCACGGAGATACCTGAAACCGATTATTCTATCAACTTCACTCATGGTCTTCTCGTAAGCGTCCTTTGTACGCAGGTCATAGCCTGCAGAGAAGGTATGGCATGTGTCCAGACAAAACCCGATCCGCGATTTATCATGCACCATTCTTATTATCTCGGCGATATGTTCAAAAACAAATCCAACATTGGATCCCTGTCCGGAGGTATTCTCAAGAACCACGGTAACCCCTTCTGTCTTATCCAGAGCTATGTTGATCGAGGCAGCGATAATCTCAAGACATTCGTCGACAGTGCACAGGTTAAGATGGCTCCCTGGATGAATGTTAAGCAGGGGGAGTCCCAGCAGATTGCATCTGTTGAGTTCATCGATCAGAGCGTTGAGTGACCGGGTACGGAGATCTTTGTCGGGATGACCGATATTGATGAGGTAACTGTTGTGAGCCAGAACATGTTTCGGGAGAAATCCGGAGTCAGAGAGATTTTTCCGGAACGCATCGATTGTCTGGTTGTCCAGCGGTTTGGCATCCCATCGCCGCTGATTCTTTGTAAATAATCCGAAAGCAGTTGCTCCTATTGCAGCCGCATTGAGAGGCGCGTTGAAAACCCCGCCGGTAGTGTGAACATGCGGCCCCACTCTTTTCATGATAACTCCTTTTTTATCCCTTTATTTTGAATATCCAATATCCATGCCGGAGAGATTACTCTGAGGTCCAATCATGTACTCATCTTCACCCCTGTTAAGATAGTGGGGATCTTCACTGATAAACGGCTCATTCAGTTTAAGATACACACTGTCAGCCATCATCGCTCCAGTCTTGTTGCCGAAAAAGGCGGTGTTGGGAGTTGTAAAGAATCCAAGACCCGGCTCCGAAGGATCCCTGCGTATTCCGTAGTATTCATTGAAAGTCAACAAGGATCTGGCAATCGTAACCGGCCTGTTGGCTACCTCAAGCCTTATCCCATCAAGACCGTTATCGGAAATTGTAGCATTTGAAAGCAGAATAGCGGCAGAAATGGAATTTATTCCATAGGCCCGGTTATGGGCGACAAGAATATTGTCTGCCACCAGCCCATGCTCAACCGAATGGGTTCCCTGAATTCTGACACCGGAACCACTGTTGTGATAAATGATACAGTTCCGCAGTTCGACATTGCTCTGAATAGCCTCAACACCGTGCTGGCTGTTATTGTGGAAAACACAGTTTTCAAATAAAATCCGGTCACAGTTAAATTCCAGTTTTACACCGCTGTTTGCACCATCAGCAAAAACCAGGTTGTAAAAGCGGATATTCCGGCTTTCGGTAAGAAAAAACCCGGCCGGACTGATAATTGTATTCATAAAAGGGGAACCGATAACGACTATGGGCGGGCCCTCGTTGTCCCCCACATTCAGAAAAGAGAACTGTGATGTGATCTTTATACTGTCCAGATAAAGAGTATCACCAGGCTGGAGAGAGGGGATTATTGTTTTTAAAGACTCCGGGTCGGAATGCAGCTCCTTGCCGCAATAAGCGATCTGCATCAACCGGGATCTGTTATAGGACATTATAGTATGATTGTCTATCTGTACTTGACGATTAAAAATGTCGATACTGAGCCTGTTTGAATCTCTCATCTCCTGCCCGTAACCCTGCCATCGTTTCTGCAGAGAATCCCATTTGCCGGTAAAAGGCGCGATTATCGCGAAAATCGAATCTATCGTTTTCTTGCTGTAAACCCCGTGGGGAGTGCACTCCTGGTTTCCCGATGATATCAGGGCTGCGATTTTAAGAGACTCGATACTGAAAACTTTCCTGCACTCCTCAAAAAGCTGTGTATCCTGAAGTTCGACAAGGAAATCCAGAGTGTCGAGAAAATTCTGAGTATCGATATTGCTGCATTCCGTAGTGATCCGGTTAAGGGAATCAATCATTCTGTTATGCTTGCGCAGAGAGTCCACAGTTTTCGCTGTGACGGGATTGGATTTAAGGATAGAGTTGTTTATCCGGCTGATACTGTCAAGAATAAAAGCCAGACTGTTCCATAAGGAATCTGTGGAGAGGATTGCATTCAGTGAGGAATCGATTACCGGGGCTTGCCTGCTGAGAATTTCACGTTTCAGCACTTCCGGACAACTGTTTACAGGATCCCAGGGATTATCGCGATTTATACAGAAAAATGAAAGAAGAACCAGCGGAGCCAGCAGTGTACTGAAACGCTTTAATGAATGCAGAATGCCCTCCATTTCTCTAAATATGAAAATACTTTGATTTTTCTTGAATATGCAATCGACCCTTACCACTGATTAAACTGATTAGGCTGATTAACCTGATTTAAATGTGGAAGAATGACCACTGATTAAGCTGATTAGATTGATTAAAATGATTTAAATGTGGAAGGAAAATTTTTAAATATATCGGAATCGATGAAGTGAATGCGCGGTTGCGGTAATAAAAAGGAAGCAGTTTGATAAGAGGCGGATTCATAAGTATATTAACTTGCAGGTAGTTAACAGCTATAAGAGATCCCGATAATGCAAGTAAAAAGCATAAAATTCACCCTTTGCCTCGCTACTCTTCTCCTTGTTTCTTTTTCTTTTCAGGCATTTTCCAATGACTGCGGCCCCGGGAAAAAAGCACTTCATTATCTCTGTGACGCATCTGTAATCAACGACATCGGCACCGACTTCTCTGCAGACTTTATGGAGCAGTTGAAGAATCCTCTCAGAGAGATCGGCTACTGTCTGAAAGTATTTGACCCGGATATACTCGCCGACAGCTCAAAACTTAATGACCTTGTGATGAATATCTCACTTTTTTATCCTGATTCCGATTCTGTGGCAGTCCTGCTGATCGGACTTCAAAGTATAGAGCTGTTTCAGCAAAAAGAGGTGTTTGAAAACCCGCTGATCTCCCTTGTCTATGAGCCGGACGAAATCTCCACCTTCAAATCTGTTCTGGTCAAGAAAACAATAGAAAATCTCAGGACCGAATATGTCTGCCATCTAAGGATCCAGTCCACACCCGAAGGAGTGAGAATAAAGGGAGAATCTGGGCTGGAGGGATCAACACCGTTAGAGTGGATACTGCCGGTGGGAAGCATGGAGATCACTGGTGAACTCGATGGTTATGAATCGGTGCACCGCAGACTCGATCTCAGCAAACCGGGAATTCATACCTACCTTCTGGAAATGCGGAAAAGACAATTCTATACCTCCAAATTCATGTATCCTGCTGCGATTTTCGGTTTGAGTGCCGCAGCCTGCTTTGCCGCAGAAAGGTACTATTATTCAAAGTACATGGAGCTGGGCAGGGAGGATTTCTTCAACCACCCGCAGAGGTTTGAAGATACATTCAACAGAGCAAAGACTTTCGAAAGGGCTGCGCTTGCATCGCTTATACTCTCGGCAGTCTCCTTTACGTTCACATTCTGGTTCTGACTCTCCGTTTTCCTGACCTGAAGAGCCGTTAACCTTTTTTTGCAGGTCTGCTGAAGTTCCAAAAACAATGAGAACCAATTCTCAAAAGAGAAATTTCATACCAAATGTAAATTTTATCACCATATTCTCCCCTGCCTTTCCCTTCATTTCCGTAAAACCCCTGACAGAGGATGTGAATGGAATGTCGATTCCGCCCATGAAATTAACTGCCACATCAATATCGGTGTTCTCACGATCTCTGCCGTTGAGATATTCCAGATTCTGGTACTCATATATCACCGCCACCCCCATTCCCCCATAGGGCCTGATCGTTATTCGCTGCGAAATAGGGAAATAGTAACGGACATCACCGTTTACAGACATCTCAAAATAGGTCTCATCTATTCCCGGCCTCTCATCACCGGAAATCCAGAATTCCATATTCGGGAAGAAATGAAGCTCCCCGGCCTTTCCCAGACTAAAACCCAGATCCATAAGCCCTCCCCATCCGAAAGTAGGATGCAGGCGGCCATCAGGAACCACCAGACTGACGTTAAATCCCGCCCCTGTTCCGGTATATGACATTCCGGAATAAGCTGATCCTGTGATTATAAGCAA